>CAJXWA010000021.1 GCA_913062525.1 uncultured Alphaproteobacteria bacterium
CGTCAAAATACGATAAAGCTATTTCTTCATCGGCGTCGAATAATAGGTTGGCCATTGCAAGTAAATATTTCTCGGCATTTGTGTAATTGTTGTTCTTTTTATTAAGAATTTTTATTGCTTTTTCCACATATATAAAAGCACCGCTCTCTTTAATGAGATCGGCATTTCGAATAGCCACATCCAAAATCGAAAAATAGAAACCAAAATTATCTGTGTTTTCACGATTAGCTTCACCGTCCAAAGATTCTATCGCTTTAATGGGATCAAAATTTTCGCCATACAGAAGTGACATCAAAAAACTGCTTAGATAGCGCGTTACGGCGTCTTGTTCATCTTCTGCAATCACGGCGTCTATTTTTGCCTTCACATCACCATAATTTCCATCCAAAAGCGATTTGAGAATTTCCTCATTTTCAGGAGTTATGGTCGCCGCTGATGCCGAATTAACATCCGTTCCAACGCAAAAAATTACGAAAATGATCGCTGCAAGAAATTTCAAAACAGTTATTTTATTTTTCTCAAAGTTTCCATTCATAATTGCCACCTGTTTGTTGAAAGCCGAGCTGAATTATTTGACGTCCAGCGGTAACCTCTACAGCACGAAGAGCGGAAAGGCCGTAGATTGAGAAAAACACCCCATATATAATTACAGGGTACTTGCTCAAAACCTAACCGTTAATTGAAAGGGTCACGTTATTCCGTTAGTTCAACACAACCTCAACGGGGTTTAGACGGGACATAAAGAATTTTTATTCACTATCATAAGTTTCATTGGCAAGGAATAAAATTTAACTCGCACAGTTGGTAAATTTTGGAATATTGGTAACAGGAACGAAGCTTATTGTTAATGCCGCAGGCAGAAGACTGAATGAAACATTGTACTGTTATGGCCGGTTTTTTACGCATCAAAACTAAAGATAAGCTGTCGCGCAGGATGCCCTTTAATTGCCTTGGTCAACAAAGAGGTTTTGATAAATGTATCTAAATCATTGAATAATTCACGCACCCGATCCAGTTCGAATGTGAAACCACTGCCTTCGACAAATTCAAATGCAGGAATAGATTATGGCAAAAATCACGACGTGCCGAATAGGTGCCGAGGCGCTTATTAAGAGTTCTACAAATTCGGCTAAGTCATTGGGGTAAATGGTGGGTGTAACAAGATTCGAACTTGTGACCTCTGCCATGTCAAGGCAACGCTCTAACCAACTGAGCTATACACCCACAATGCTTTTTGAGCATATGAAGTGGGCGATTTATAGTCTGCTGAAAGTGGCTTGGCAAGTCTCTTTTACGGCAAGTGCCAAATAAAACGACCTAAGAGGCTTCCTTGGTTTGAAGGGCCCGGTCAACGGCATCCACAAGGGAGTTTAAATGGACCGGTTTGGAGAGTATTTGGTTGGTTCCGGTCATGTCACCGGCCCCTTCCATAGCGACGGCAGAAAAACCAGTGATATAGATAACGGGCAAAGCAGGCATGACTTCTTTAGCTTTCATTGCAAGCTCAATGCCGCCTAATCGGGGCATCACAATGTCAGAGATTAGAATGTCAAACGGGCCTGCAGACAAGGTTGGTAGCGCGTCTTCCCCATCAGCAAACGCAAGCACTTCATGCCCTGCCTGTTCAAGACTGCGAGCGAGAAAGTAACGGACTGAATTGTCGTCCTCTGCTAAAAGTATGCGTGCCATTTAGTGTTAGTGCCACCGTATACGTATGTATGTCTATCGTTGAATTCTGAGTACCAACCTATACTATTGACGTAGGAATGGCAAAAACAGTGTTAAAAAAAATCACCTTTCGCTCTATTAGTTTTAGTATAAAATTGCGTCAAATTATTGGAGTAATTAAGTGACCCAATTGAAAATTGAGCCGATTGAAATCCACTATCCGGATAAGTGGACCATACCTGCTGTTTTTTCATCCCCTCACAGTGGAAGCTTTTATCCGTCTGACTTCATATTGCAGTCCGCACTGAAACCCACAGCACTTCGCCAATCAGAAGATTTCATGGTGGATGAGCTATTTATGGCGGCCACGGAATTTGGGGCTCCATTGCTAAAAGCCCGCTATCCTCGCGCCTTTTGTGATGTTAACCGGGACACTTACGAGCTCGATCAATCCATGTTTCAAGACACGTTACCCAGCTACGTCAAGACCGACACCCCTCGCGTCTTAGCAGGCATTGGCACCATCCCAAAGGTCGTAACCACTGGCGTTCCCATCCATAAAGGCCAAATTACATTTGCTGAGGCACGAAGACGCTTAGATATGTGCTATTTCCCTTACCACGAGACATTGCAAAGTCTTTTGAGACAATGCCTCGACAAATTTGGAACGGCTTTGCTAATTGACTGCCACTCTATGCCCGACAAAACAATTCATGGGGCAACAGTAGGCGGGTTATCCGACATTGTATTGGGAACCCGGTATGGACGGTCCTGCAATGAAGTCCTCAGCGATTTCTTTTACGAGCATCTAACTAATATGGGTTATTCAGTTTCCTATAATTCTCCTTATGCCGGTGGGTTTATTACGCAAAGATATGCGAACCAATCCCAAAACATTCACGCGCTTCAAATTGAAATAAATCGCAATTTGTATATGGATCAAACATCCCTCACCGCCACTGCAGGGCTATATGATCTGAAAGCCAACATGAGAAAAATCATCAAACAACTTCATGAGAATTTTCCTGCAATTGAGAACTAGCTCATAAACCGGCACACGCCTTGCATTGCTTCTGACATAATTGTATCAGGAGAACCCAGATGCCAAAAGTATTGTATTTTGTTGTATTCCTTGTTTTAGTTACCTTTTCGGCCAATTCTCTCGCTGCCAAATTTCCGGTGAGCGGCGCAGAATTCCTAAACACTTGTCGCCAGGCAACTGCTAAAACAGAGAAAACCTACCGTCTTCCGAAACGCCTTTTAAATGCCATATCTTTGACTGAAACTGGTCGCTGGCATGCCGAAAAACGGGAAATTATTGCCTGGCCATGGACTGTCTATTCAGAAGGTAGAGGGCGGTATTTGCCTAGCAAACGGGCAGCGATTGCCGAAGTCTTAAAATTGAAGGCGAAAGGCGTGAAGAATATTGACGTGGGATGTATGCAGGTGAACCTTTATTGGCACCCTGAGGCATTCTCATCATTGGAAGATGCTTTTGATCCGGCTATCAACACTGATTACGCAGGGAAACTTCTTAAAAAATTACAGAAAAGCTCACGGTCCTGGAATGTGGCAATTGCCTATTATCATTCCCAAACAAAGAAATACTACATACCGTATCGCAAGAAAGTCATGAAAATCTGGCAAGAAGAGCGGAATAGAGACACAAAAGCCCGTATGGCAAAGGCCCGCGAAAAATACCGGGTTAGACGAGAAGCGTTACGTGAGAAGATGGAAGCCGTGCAGCTTAGAAACATTGCTCAAGCGAAGACTGCCGGAAAAGGCTAAGCACCGCCCTCCCATGCCATCAGGGCAGCTTTACGATCTAAACCCCAGCGATACCCGTGAAGCTTCCCATCACTACCCAAAACACGGTGGCACGGGACAATCAATGAAACAGGATTTGTGGCGCACGCACGTCCCACTGCTCTTGAAGATTCTTCACGGCCGATCTGGGTCGCGACCTGCTTATAAGTTTTCGTTTCCCCCGGTGCGATCTTAAGAAGCTCTTGCCAAACAAGTCGTTGGAATGCCGTTCCGTACATATCCAATGGAATATCCGGTGTTACTTTTCCGCCATGCTCCAGAAAATTAGTGATTTTCTGCGCCCAATAAGAAAGCTCTCCAATTTCGCGTCCGATCTCTGCCTTAGGGAACTCTTCGTTTAAATCATCAATCAGAGTCTGGTCATCATCTGCAAAATAAACAGCACAGACGCCTTGTTCGGTTCCTGCAGCAAGCATGCGGCCCAAAAAACAATCAACAATAACATAGGCAATTTGCGCGCCTTTTCCGCCCTTAGCGTATGATGCCGGAGACATTCCCAAACGTTGCTTCGCTCCCTCATACAATCGACTGGAGGAGCCAAATCCAGCGCCGAATGCCGCTTCCGCAACGGATTCTCCGTTCTTCAAATTCTGTTTTAATGTGCGGTTACGAAGGGCATCAAAATACTCCATAGGACCAAGGCCCATTTGTTTTTTGAAACTGCGGGACAAATAGTCTTCACTGTATCCGATTTTCTTTGATAATTGACCTAAAGTCGGCTTAACGCCGTCGAAGTCGGTCATGGCCGCTTCTAAAAATTTGCAAATCTCTCGCACAAGTTCATTGGCGGCGCTTTGCGGCGCAATAAGTTCGGGAGAGCACTTTAAACATGCACGGAAACCAGCGGCTTCTGCAGCACTGGGATCGTCCAAAAATCTCATATTTTCTGGTTTCGCATGCCGCGAGGAACAGGATGGACGACAGTAAATACCAGTGGTTTTCACCGCATATACAAACACACCGTCAAATTCGGCATCTCTTGCAGCAACTGCCGCCATCATTTCGTTATTTTTCATACCGCCCATCCTCATAATCAATCTTGATCATATTTATAAGACCCAAGGCGGGAAAGGACTATCCGTTATCCGGCATCCAATCAAAATCGAAAATTATGTAGAGGTTTCCTCAAGTTCTGGTTTTTTATCGTCGGACTCGTTTTCGTCAGTATTCTTATTTTTCCGGCGGATAATAATATCGCCATTTTCCAAAATTTCTGGGGCCGAATATTGGGGAATGGCATCGACAAATAAACTGAGGGCGTTCATTAGTTTACTCAATCCCTCCACTGCCAACTCATCGGCCCCTTTTTCATCTGCGCTTGCCCCGACCAAAGTTGTAGCCGTCATGAAAATTGCAATGGTTGTTCCAAAAAGTAGTTGCCTCATTAATCGCTCCTGTAAATTAGCGGCTCTATTTTTCCAACCTAAGTTCACTTTTTGTCTTTTTCATGAACAAGTGAATAGGATCATTTCAAAAACACCTAAGACGGTTTATTATTCCATTTTATCATTGGATTGCGTTGGAGCAGAGACATTTTTGATTTAATTGCTGTCGTCGACTGGTCTGCCGCCAACACGCCGGGGCCTGTTAAGCCAAGCCCTGACAGGTGCTGGATAGCTTGGCAAGACACTTCAGGCGGTTCAGGCGTTGATTATTTCAGGACGCGCCGCAACTGCATGGCACATCTTGGGAAATTGGCCGCAGTTACCAATGGTCCTGCCCTATTTACCTTTGATTTTCCGTTTGGCTACCCGGCAGGCTCCCAAATGGGCGGAGGCAAAACGGCCGGTAAGCGGTTAGCAAAATTGCTACATTCCGACGACCAAGATCGCAACAATCGATTTGAAGTTGCGGATATACTAAACGGACAAATTGCGGAAGCTGACGGTCCCTTTTGGGGATGCCCCAAAGCCAAAACCCTTAAAAACCTGACGGCAACTAAACCTTCGTTCACTCACACGGCTTTCACAGAATGGCGATTGGTTGAAAAACGCCTGCGGGACCATGGAAAGCGCATAATGAACGTGTGGCAATTGCTGGGACAAGGATCCGTTGGCAGTCAGACCCTAACTGGTCTTGCCGAGTTATTCAGGTTTAGTGAGAAATTTGGACAAACAAAATCCGTCCGATTTTGGCCGTTTGAGACAAATTGGGATGACCAGCTAGATGATATTATTTTGGCCGAAGTCTGGCCGAGTTTAAACGATTTCGACCGAATTGATCATCCCATAAAAGATGCACGGCAAGTGATGGCGTGCCTAAACTGGCTCTGGGATCACAACACTAATGGCTCGATTAGGCCTTTGTTTGCGGCGCCTGATGATCTAGACAAAGACGCACGTCTACTTGCTCAAAATGAAGAAGGCTGGATATTGGGCCTCAGCGATTTATAACCTTGCGAGGAGATCTCTTTTCGTCATTTGGAAATCACTCTCAATCCATATCGCATCTAATTTCGCCAATAGCTCGCCTAGCATTTTTCCAGGTTGATGGCCTTTGTCGATGAGGTCCCTACCCGATACTGGAAAAGTTGGTATTTCCCAGTTCTTAGCCAGATCCAGATATTGCAAGCAGATCTCATCCTCAGCCCCTTTCGACCAAGCCAGTAGCAAACGGTCCATAAAAGTCTCGACACCCAACCGGTAGACGCTCGCACGTTGTCCTGCCAAACTTAGAGTAAGCGGAAGATCTTCTGCGCACATAGCTTGAAGACGCTTTTCTGTACGCCTGGAAAGGCGAAGATAGGTTGGAATATTTTTCGCCCAATCTTTATTCCCCTTAAACAGCACAGATAAACGCTGCATCGCATCGCTACCGACAGATAATGATATCAGGTTTTCGTAACATTTAGACGAAATTTCACCCGGTAATATTGACCAAAGAACATCTGTTTTTGCCATCAGCAATATGGCTTCTAGGGATCGTTCTGTCTCTAAAAGTCGCATGAATTCTTGGGTTATACGCTCTTTGGAGAGTTGGCCGAGCTGAAAAGCTGCTTTGGAACAAGCTTTAACAGCGTTATCATCGGGAAGCCCCTCCCCAAATCTTGCGAAAAAGCGAAAATACCGCAAGACCCTTAGCCGGTCTTCTTCGATGCGTGCATCCGCATCACCTATAAATCTGACAACGCCGGACTGCAAGTCCTGCTGCCCCCCGAAATAGTCGTGCAACTCGCCTTGTTCTGTCAGATAAAGGGCATTGATTGTAAAATCGCGCCGCGCCGCATCTTCGCGCCAGTTTTCTGTAAAACTGACCGTTGCATGCCGCCCATCGGTTTCCACATCCACTCGCAATGTGGTGATTTCATATTTGTATTCACCGATAATTGCGGTGACCGTCCCGTGTTTTAATCCTGTTGGAATAACACGAATATTTGCTGAAGAAAGCGCACTCATGACAACTTCAGGCGTCAGATTAGTGCAGATATCAATGTCATCGCTTATTTCACCAAGCAGAGCATCCCGAACACACCCGCCAACAAAGCGGCCTTCACCGCCGGCTTTTCGCAAAGAGGAAAAAAGCAGATGACTTTCCGGACAAGACATCCAGCGCGGCGGTGTTTTCTTTAAATCACATAGTGGAACCGGCTCACTCATCTGGAAATCAATTCGCCTTTGGGATGACTTGAGAATCTACCAATTTTCCATTTTCCATATGCTGCGGAATATAGACACCGTCATCTGCTCGGTCTTGAAGCGCCCAAATAACCACAAAACTAATTGCCATAAGCACCAAGCCGATTAAGGTTAGAACAGCAACAGACTTACCTTGCCACGTTTTCTCGCCGCCTGCTTTTTTCAAATAGTACAAATAAACTGCATAAACGATAAACGGAGATAGCAATGGAATTATGTGAAAAAGAAGTCCACGAAACATTAGCGATGAGCCCTTTCAAAAAGATCTTTAATCATACCAGCTGTAGCACCCCAAATATAATAGTCATTATAGGGCATTGCATACCAGAAACGTTCAATGCCGTTATGAAAACCACTATGTTTTTGATGGTTTCGTTGATCCATCAAAAATCGCAGCGGCACTTCGAATATTTCGGCGACTTCACTAACTTCCGCTTTCAAATCAAATGTTGGTTCCACCAGCCCCACAACCGGCGTAACAGAATATTCAGTCTCGGTGACATAAGTACTTAACGTTCCAACCACTTCGACCAAGGCGGGATCCAAACCAATTTCTTCTTGGCTTTCTCGCAGTGCCGTATTAACAGCAGTCGCATCTTCTTGTTCAGCCCGTCCGCCTGGAAAACTTATTTGCCCAGCATGTTTGTTCATATGTGGGGCGCGCTTAGTCAAAATAACAGAGGGTTCGTCATCACGAACAACAATTGGTACTAACACAGCCGCCGGTTTAAAGGTTTTCACTTCACCTGGAAAGCTCGCTGGGTTGAGATCGTGATCACCCTTAAAACCTTCATCGCGATCTAGATGTTCGTAAAAACCAGTTGGAGATGGTTCCAAAAATTCTTTAAAAACGTCTCTAAGATCTTGTTTATTTGTCGCCAAAAATTTCATCTACTGAACCAAACTCAAAAAATATTCCGCTACTCCAAACACCGAACTTTGTCTCACCATCTACATTTTCCTCACCTGATAGTTCGATTAAATCGTAGAATACGGATCGAACGATTAGTCCTTCCAAATTTGACCGCACCATGACATACGGCGACGGCTCTCCTGTGATGTCGTCAAATTTGATACGTAACGGGTGTTCTGCATCGGCCACCACATATTCATCGACATGAGTCCTAAAACTCAAAATTTGATTTTTCCCATCACCTTCTCGAAACATCTCCACAGCAACAAACGGAGCGTCCTCGACCGTAATTCCAATCTTCTCAACAGGTGTGACGAGATAATATTTCTGATCGTCGTCCAAACGCAAAACACTTGAAAATAACTTCACCAATGGCATTCGGCCGATGGGAGACCCCATATAGTACCAAACGCCGTCCCGCGCTATTCTCATATCAAGGTCACCGCAAAAGTCCGGGTTCCACAGGTGAACCGGCGGGTGCTTCTTATCCTTGATTTGTTTTATTATTGCGTTCAGTCCGTCTATGGACTCAGTGTTTGTCATAATTTAGCCTTATCCTAGCTTATTTTATAGTAATATGTACTAGAGGTTACCAATTTTTCAAAAGGAACTTGCTGCTGCGATGGAAAATTTAAGTCATTCGGACGAAAAAACTCTCGAACAGATACATGCTCTTTCGGAAAAATTCAGCCATCTAAAAGACGAAATTGGGCTGAAAATTTTTGGCCAAGATCAAGTGATCGAGCAAACTCTTATTACCGTTCTCGCCGGAGGCCACGCACTGCTAATCGGCGTTCCGGGTTTAGCCAAAACACGGTTAGCTGAAACTCTTGGCATTGTTTTAGGATTGTCTGAAAAACGTATCCAATTCACTCCCGACCTTATGCCCGCTGACATTCTAGGCTCTGAGATTTTGGAAAAAGGGGATGATGGCAAGCAGCATTTTCATTTCATCAAAGGTCCTGTGTTTAGCCAGCTATTAATGGCTGATGAGATCAACAGGGCAAGCCCTAGAACCCAGTCGGCACTTCTACAGGCCATGCAAGAAAAACAAGTTACCATTGCAGGCGTCCCTTATGATTTGCCCGCACCATTCCATGTTTTGGCAACCCAAAATCCCATTGATCAAGAAGGCACATACCCTCTTCCAGAAGCACAGCTCGACCGTTTCCTGATGCAAATAGACGTTGGTTACCCTGATTCTGATACGGAAAGGCGTATTTTGCTGGAAACGACCAGTAATCACGAAAGCGAAATTCACCCGATCTTAAATGGCGCTGAGCTGATACGAGCGCAAGAATTGGTTCGCGATATTCCAGTCAGCGATCACGTTATCGAGGCCATTTTAACTTTGGTCCGCAGTGCACGCCCCGAAAGCAGCGATAATAGTTTAGTGACACAATATTTAACCTGGGGGCCCGGCCCAAGAGCCAGCCAAGCTTTGATCTTGGCGGTAAGAGCCAAAGCACTACTTGATGGCAGATACAGTCCCTCCATCGACGATGTTATATCTTTGGCACTGCCAATTTTGAAGCACCGCATGGCCCTCTCCTATTCCGCACGTGCAGAAAACTTAACCGTTGAAAAAATCATTTCAGTACTTTTGGAACCCTTGAGATAAGCAATGGCATTCGGCCTTTGGAAACCGCGACATACAAACCGGCAACAACAGTCCTCTGAAAGTTTGGCGGAAACACTGCCTGCGCTATTTTTGCGCGCTCAACAACTCGCGAATACAGCATCTACAGGCGTCCACGGTCGGCACAAAAGCGGCGTTGGCGAAGATTTTTGGCAATTCAAACTTTATACGCAAGGCGAGAGCACCAACAAAATCGATTGGCGACAAAGCGCTAAACGAAAAGACTTACATATTCGTCAACACGAGTTAGAGACAAATGAGAGCATCTGGTTTTGGCTCGATAAAGGCCTGTCCATGACGTACTGCTCTCCGTTATCTGACATTAGTAAGCTGGACCAAACGCGCACTTTGTTCCTCGCGCTAGCTCTCCTGCTAAACAAAGGATATGAAGATTACACCCTTCTCGAGAGCGGAGAGGCAGCAGCTCACGGGGCATCCCACATCCACCACTTTGCGAAACTCTTGATGCAGGAAAGTAATTCAGAATTTAGCAGTATTTTGGCGGAAGGGACCATCCCAAAAAAATCACGCCTGCTTGTCGCCAGTGATTTTCTAACACCTCTGGACGACCTAAAGGCAAACCTGCAGGCCGCGGCGGCTTCTGGGCTAAACGGGGTGTTACTTCACGTTGCTGACCCCGCAGAAACGTCACTGCCTTTTAGTGGCCGTGTTCAGTTCACAGATCTCTTGGGAACGCCGAACTTAACAATTGGGAATGTGGAAAAAGTCAGAAGTGACTATCACGCTTTATTTAATCAGCATAAATCTGGCATTGAGCAGCTCGCCCGCGATTATGGGTGGCGGTATGTCTTTCACCAAACTGACGATAATGCTGCCGCCGTGCTTGCAACGCTTTACCATCACTTAAGCGGAGGAAAATAGATGCTTTCCTCTCTGCTATCGATGTCTTTCTCATACCCGTGGATATTGACAGCTCTTCTGGGACTTCCTGCTTTATATTGGCTTATTAAAACAAGCCCACCAAGCCCCAAAACCATCGCCTTTTCCGCCATCCAATTTCTCCTCCCCTTAAAGCAACGAGAAGAGACAACTACCTCTATACCGTGGTGGTTATTGGCAATACGATTATTGATCGCCGCTCTCATTATCGTCGGCTTGGCTGGACCCAAACTAGACGCACCCGATGAATTCAAGGCGAACGGCCCTGCTGTAATTTTTATTGATAACAACTGGGGCACAGCCCCCAGCTGGGGCAAGATCGAAACCCGACTTAATCAACTCTTGGACCTGTTAAAAGACCAACAACAGCTCGTTTACTTGGTCCCCTTAAGCCTTCAGCCTGCAAACCACGCCTTGCAACTAACAGCACTGCGCCCAGAAGACGCACTCAATCAGATTTTGGCCATGCAGCCCACGTCTCTTCCTTTAGATCGAGGGCAAATCCAGTCGATAATTCCGGAACTAGAAAAAATCGTCGGTGTTTCCTTTCACTGGTTTAGTAGCGGGCTCGAAGACACGAAACACAAACAGGAGAGTGAGCGCGTCTTTTCAGAAATCTCTGGGATTGGTCCGCTGACTATTTATAGGGCTGACCAAACACGATTTCCCTTGATGATTTCAGCACCCGAATTTCAAGGAAAGACAACCATCGTCCCTGTATCTAAGCCCATGGGGAGTCTCCTAAAAAAAGGAACATTAGCTGCCAGAGGAATTGCGGGTAAAATTCTTATGCAAAAGGATTTCAGCTTTGATGGCGATCAGCACAAAACATTAGTGTCGCTCACCCTTCCCCTTCAAATCCGCAACGACATTACGAGTTTCGAAGTTGTTGGCGGAAATAGTGCCGCCTCCAAATACTTAATGGATAATCGACATCAACGTAAAAAAGTGGGTTTAGTATCCAGCCAACAAACATCACCGTCTCAAGCCTTTCTGGATGAAAACCATTATCTTGAGAAAGCATTATTCCCGTATTTCGAATTGGAAAAAGAACCGCTTACACGATTACTTTCCAGCGACAACTCAATTATCGTTTTAGGTGATGCAGGAAGCCATTCGCCCAAACAAGAAGCACAGATTAAAGCGTGGATAAATAAGGGCGGTGTTCTTGTTCGTTTTGCAGGTCCCAAACTTTCGAACTCGCGAACAACCATAACCCCAGTACGTTTGCGCTCCGGCAGCCGCAACCTTGACGGCAGTATATCTTGGAGCACACCAGCGCCAATCGGATCGTTAGCAAAAAATAGCCCATTCGAGCATCTAAATATTCCAAAAGACGTTACGATTAAGAAACAAGTTCTTGCTGTGCCCTCTATTGACCTTGCCACTAAAACTTGGGCAAAACTGACCGATGGAACCCCTTTAGTTACCGCAGATCAATGGGGTGCCGGTACAATTATCCTATTCCACACAACAGCAACGACAAAATGGTCAAACCTCGCTCTGTCTGGATTATTTGTTGAAATGTTACGTGAAATTGGACAGTTGGCGACAAACAATGTTGCCTTATTTTCAAACAAGATGAAATTCCCTCCTTTGTCCCTCATGGATGGATTTGGACAGTTTTCAGGTACTGTCACAGCTGCCCAAATACTTACGCTCAACGGAGATACGCCACCTCGGATTGGCCCTCTTCACCCCGCGGGATACTATGGGACCCAAGATTACAAAATTGCCCTAAACATAGGCGACTACTTATCTGATTATCAACTTCTAGACATGGGAAGCACAAACGCGGTGGTCTCTCAGTTAAGCTCAGTCGCGCAGACAAAAATAATGCCCTATTTGTTGTTGCTCGCCTTTCTTTTCATCCTGATGGATCTGCTGATAGTTCTATATATCCAAGGGAGATTGAAGCCCGGCTCCAGAGTAAGTGTGGCTCTCGCTCTATATTTTACGGGCTTTCTGTGGGGTGGCCCAGCACCGGCTCAAGCCGACGATATTCAGCGTATTCTCGACGCGACCTTACAGACACGGCTTGCCTTCGTCATCACTGGCCGCGACAGAGTTGACCTTATGTCTCAGGCAGGATTGCAGGGATTAAGTACTGTTATATCGCGCCGCACTTCTGTTGAAACAGGCTCGCCACTTTCCATCGATATTGAACAAAACGAACTTCTTTTTTTCCCGTTTATCTATTGGCCTATGACGGATGATTTCCCATTTGTCAGTGATCAGGCAGTTAGCAATATCAACAAATACCTATCCGCTGGCGGTATCATTTTGTTCGACACAAGAAATCAAAATGCAAGTAATAGGTACGGCGGCGCCCTTGCCAGCAGCCCAGAGAACAAACGACTGAGGCAACTTCTCTCCCGTATTCATATACCGCGGTTAATGCCTGTCCCCGTTGATCATGTCCTCACACGGTCGTTTTATCTGATGCAGGCCTTTCCCGGTCGTTACAACAATGGTGAATTATGGGCATCTGATATTTCAGATGTTGCCAATACCGACGGTGTATCCTCAATTCTAATTGGCAGTAACGATTGGGCTGCAGCCTGGGCCGTTAATGCGGATGGCAGGCCCATGGCATCTGTTATCCCCGGAGGTGAGACGCAACGGGAACATGCCCGGAGATTTGGCGTCAACCTCGTCATGTATGCACTCACAGGAAGTTACAAAGCGGATCAAGTTCATATTCCAGCCATCCTTGAAAGGTTGAGCCAATGAATGACATGCAGTTCATGTCGGCGCTGACTTTCGCACCTCATATATCGCTCGGCGTCCTTGTGCCCCTTGGCGTGTTTGCGACCCTGCTTCTTGCCTACGCCTATTGGCAAAATGCAAAAGCCCTTGTTTACCGAGCTCTTCTGCTGGGAGGTTTGTTTTTTGGATTGCTCGGCCCCTCTATAATCTCGGAAAACCGCACCTATTTGAACGACATTGTTTTACTCATTGTCGATGAGACCACTAGCCAGACCATTGGTGATCGACCACAACAAATTCAACAAGCGGAAATCGCGCTGACTGAAAAACTCCGTCAATTTAAAGATATCGATGTCCAAATAGTATCTGTCAAATCTGACGCGGACTTACTATCCAAAAACCCTGACGGAACACATCTTTTCAAAGCACGCGATGCGGCCTTGGATGCCCTGCCCAATGAGCGGATTGCGGCAACAATAATGATCACTGATGGGCAAATTCATGACGCGAAGAGCCAAAACCTTGAGACGATATCTGCTGCGGGACCAATACATAGCATAATTACAGGAGAGAAAGGTGAGATTGATCGGGTTATCGCTTTTGACATTGCGCCCAGCTACGCGATCATTAACAAACCCGTAAAAGTAAAATTTCAAGTTCGAGATTATGGTGTCTCTGGCAAAAAACAATCTGTTGTAGTCACTGTGCAGTTAGATGGTGAAATCATTAAAAGGACCGTTGCCATAACGGGCCAGCAGAGAGAGTTAGAACTGGACATCCCGCATGGCGGCGCAAACCATGTCATATTGGAAGTTGACCCCCTACCGGGAGAGATAAGCTCAGAGAATAACATCGCCGTTGCGACGATCAATGGGGTCAGAGATCGATTGAAGGTCTTGTTAATTTCCGGCGAGCCACATATTGGGGAGAGGGGCTGGCGCAATATTCTCAAATCTGACCCTTCCGTAGATCTGATCCATTTTACAATTCTGCGCCCACCAGAAAAACAAGACGGAACTCCGTTAAAAGAGTTATCGCTTATCCCGTTCCCCATCATTGAATTATTTGAGCAAAAACTAAACGATTTTGATTTAATCGTTTTTGATCGGTATCGAAAACGGGGCGTCCTTTCCACCCGTTACCTCAACAATATTGTCAATTATGTTGAAAATGGCGGAGCATTGTTAGAGGCCGCAGGCCCATCGTTCGCCTCTCCCCTCAGTTTGTATGCGACACCGCTGGCTGTCGTTCTTCCAGGAAGCCCCACGGGAACGGTTTTCGAAAAACCATATCAGCCAAAACTCAACGATTTGGGACAAAAACATCCTGTCACAAGGTCCCTAAACGGTGGACTTTCCCAGACACAATGGGGTCGTTGGTTTAGGCTCATTGATACAAACATTAAATCTGGAACTACACTGATGACCGGTGCAGAGGATCGGCCGCTTTTGGTACTAAACCGTCAAGGTAGGGGACGCGTTGCCCAGCTCATGTCAGATCATGCCTGGCTTTGGGGGCGCGGTTTTGAAGGTGGCGGACCACAAGCAGAACTTTTCAGGCGCATTGCACACTGGTTGATGAAAGAACCTGAACTTGAAGAAGAACACCTAACCGCCCGGCTTTCTGGCAGAAACCTTTTGATTACTCGGCAATCACTCTCAAGCTCGAATGAACCTGTTCAAATCACATTACCTGGGAACACCACAACTGAAATTTCGTTGACCGACATTGGAGAGGGTTTGCAATCGGGATCAATTCCGATAACCGTTCGCGGACTTTATAAACTGCGCTCTGATGCCCTAGCGGCTACTATTGCCGTTGGATCCATAAACCCAGTAGAAGAGCAAAATATTCGCGCAACCGACGCGCTTCTTAAACCTGTAGTAGACAAAAGCCGGGGTGGTATTCATTGGATATCTGACGGCGACCAGCCAAGTTTTCTGCGCACGAGCCCCTCATCTCAACAAGCATCTCCCCTTTGGTGGGGACTTCGTGCCAACAAGCAATACCAGATAAATGGATACACATTGGCTCCCTTGTTCCCCCCCTATCTCGCTGTATTTATCCTCATGGGCATCTGCTGCTTGCTTTGGTGGAAAGAAGGACGGTAACTTCGGACAATCAATGGGGCAAGTTAAGCCCCCATGATCATGCCCCGCACATCCTCAAGGGCACCGTCGATTAATTCACAAACAAGAAACCGGTGACGGTCGACAGGGCCCGGCAGTTCCAATCCATGATCAAACGCAGAGACATAACCGAAACGCTCGTAATATTCAGGATCACCAACCAACACAACGAGTGAATGCCCTAGATCTTTTGCTGTCTGCATGGTGTCGCGAATAAGTTTAACCCCAATCCCCTCCCCTTGCCGATCAGGATGAACTGCGATTGGCCCAAGAAGAATGGCAGGCGTTATATTTCCGATAAGTAGCGGCCAGTATTTTATAGACGCGACCAACTCTCCATTAGAGATACCGACAAAACTCATGGCATCTATTGCCGTTGAATTTGCGCGCACTTTGTAAGCTGTTTTATGGTGCCGTTCAGGGCCAAAGCATTGATCTAAGAGAGTATTTATTGCGGGAGCATCTTCTGCCCGCTCGTGGATAATCTGATACATGACAAGTTCCGACTGGAATAACAGGACAATAATCTGCAAGCTCGAACACGTTTAATATGGATTTTGAAGAGCAGGCAGGAATGACGGTTAGCGCCAAGAAGCGCAGGTTATCGTCGTCGTTCGATTTGTAATTCCTGTATCATTCAGACGATTTAACACACCAATTCCAGCAAATAAAGAAAATAAAACAGAATTGATGTAGCCATTGTTATATATATTTCGAACACCCTATCGGGCGGATGAGAGACAAATTAAGAAAGATCGAACATGTTTTACGAAACCTCTGCACATCACGGCCTTAAACATAACCCGTTCAAAGCGCTCGTAGCGCCAAGGCCCATCGGATGGATTAGTAGCAAGAACAAAAATGGGGAACTCAATCTAGCGCCATTCAGTTTTTTTAACGCAATGTCCGATAACCCGCCCACTGTGGTTCTGGGTTTTAGTGGTAATCATTCTGAAGGCGGCCCCAAAGACACGCTTGCAAACATTATTGCCTTAGGTGAGTTCGTTTGCAATTTCGTTACCTATGAAATTAGGGACGCCATGAACGTCACATCCGAAATGGTTAGCCGCCAAGTGGATGAATTTGATTTGGCAAACTTGACCGCCATACCTTCCCACATGATTGATGTTCCAAGGGTGAAAGAAAGCCCGGTCAACATGGAATGTAAATTGTTGCAGGTTATTGATCTTCCAACCAACGATCCGTCAATTCCAAACAAAATGGTCTTAGGGCAAGTTATCGGGATCCACATCAGCGATGACATAATTACCGATGGGATGGTTGATATGACCAAATATCATCCACTAGCACGTCTTGGTTATAAAGATTATGCCGCTGTAAAAGAAGTTTTCAGCCTATCTCGCCCTGATCAAGCCAACCAAGACAAACGGCCGTAGAAAACCTACATTCCGTAGAAGACGGCTTTGATTTCTCGCGCCAATTTCTTTGATATTGCGCGAGAAAAATCAGAGTAATTTTTGGCAACTTCTACAAATGCCCCGGGGCCACCCAGAATATTTTGTAAATAATACCCATCAAGATCCGGCTCTTCGTTCAAAATTGGCAACCCATTTATGGTAACGCCATTGGCTGTTATATAATCTCGCAAAGCAGCTGGATTTGCGCCAACTGACACTTTACCGTCTCCAGAAATATCGATAACACGGCGCAGAGATTTATGTCCCGATAAGCCAAATTGGCTATAGGCATGCTGCAGGGCCGGCGCTATGGCCGTTCCCCCAAAAGGAAAGGCCCGCGGAACATATTCCAACAACCGGGCCACCTTTTCGGCATCTTCACTTGTTGAAATCATCTGCCATTGCATAACAAGTTGTTGCTGATTGAGCCCAGACCATTGCGTCATAGCAACTGCAATTTTTCCCTGAGCGCCGGATCCAATTGCCGAAATCACTTCTGGGGAACGAAAGGCCGCAATATATCCCCTCATCTGCAAATCAAATTCGTCGTAACTCACGCTAGAAGACACATCAACTGCCATTACGATTTGAACATCCACTTGCTCTGCCCGTGTGGATGTTGGGACAAACATAAGAAGATTTAACAGCAAGATATGCAGGATGATTAGTTTCATAATGTTCCGTGGTCGCGATGATTTTTCAAGTCTGACAATTTATACATCCATTCACGGCAAAAATCAGGCCAGAGAAAAATTAGAATTCTAGAATTTCGTTCTTTGGTATTGCAAATTTGTTTTAAAAGTCGGATCGGGTATTATCGGCTAAACGCCACAGAACCCTAAATTTGTTAGTGATCGGCAATTGATGCTTAATAACATGACACGGAAAACCCGAATTAAGCTGATTGTTATGGGCATAATTGTCGGTGCGTTAGTGTTGTGGCAAACGGCGTATTGGTCACGATTAATCACCATTGACCAAATCGGAGAACGTAGTCGGCATACCTTAAATTTAATAGTCCAGACCTTACATGGTGATTTGCTGAAATTCCGCTACCTGCCACAAATGCTTGGCGAGAATGAGCGTTTCAAGAATGTGTTTCGCAGTGAGGCCTCTCCCGCTAATCTAAAATTCATTAATGAAGAGTTGGAAAGAATAACCGCAATTTCAGGTGCTCTCGATGCTTATCTTATGGATGTTAATGGCTTAACCATTGCCGCAAGTAACCCAAAATTTATCGGCAAAAATTTCGACTACCGTCCTTATTTCCAGGCCGCAATGCAAGGTCGGCTTGGCAGGTATTTCGCTCTTGGCACCATGTCGCAAGAGCGGGGGTACTATTTCGCCTATCCTGTCCGAGACAATGGCCATATAATTGGAGCGGTCGTCATTAAAATCCAAGTTGGTCATCACGAGAAAGCGTGGCAAGAACAAAACGCTGAAGTTATTGTTGTCGATAAGTCTGGCGTCATCTTCTTGAGCAGTGAGCCAAGTTGGAATTTTCACACGCTGGCCCCGTTGCCTGAAAATCTAAAAAGTGAACTCAAATTTAGTAAACGGTATCGAAACCAGCCTCTGGACCCTTTACCTGTGACACCCAATAACATCAAATTTACGGATGGCGAGATTATCGCCATTACCACTAAAAATGGCACCCGGAAAACCAAAGAGACATATCTGATTGAAGAAGAAAACATGGCCGACGCAGAGCTTCGTGTTTTGCTTCTGGCAAACACCAAAGAGGTTAATGCTCGCGTCAGAACATCTGTTGCAACGGCCGCCATTTTTCTAATCAGCCTCCTTTTGGCAGGTATTGCTATTTATGAGCGCAGACGGCGAATTGCCGATCGTATTGCCGTGCAGGACGAGTCGAATATTCAGCTTGAAAAAAGAGTTCTCGAACGGACCAATGCTCTTAGCAATGTAAACAGCGAACTGAAGAACGAGATAACGGAGCGAAAACGCGCAGAAGAAGAAGTCCGAAAAGCACAAGTCACATTGATCCAAACAGCTAAACTGGCCGCACTTGGGCAGATGTCAGCCGGTTTGAGCCATGAACTTAATCAACCCTTAACTGCTATCCGATCCTACGCTGATAATGCCCGGCAATTTCTGGAACGGAAACGGCACGACACCGCAAAAGAAAACCTGAAAGGCATATCTGAGTTGACAGAGCGGATGGCCCGGATCATTCGAAACTTGCGCACCTATGCTCGCGAAGAAACCATTGAAGTCAGACCAACTTCTCTTGGGTCGGCAGTGGATGAAAGCCTCGTTCTTTTGGATCAGCGTATTCGAAGCGAGGGCGTTACAATTTCCAATACTCTCGACCAAACCGATATAAAAGTCATGGCCGGGGATGTCCGCTTGCAGCAGGTATTCGTCAATCTGCTTTCTAATGCAATTGACGCGTTAGAGGGGCAACCGATAAAAACAATCTACATTTCGGCGACATATGAAAACGGAGATGTCCTCATCGATGTCAAGGATACGGGGCCAGGTATCGATGAAGAGCAGATTGTAAACGTCTTTGATCCCTTCTATTCTTCTAAGGAAGTTGGAAAAGGAATGGGGCTCGGTTTGTCGATCACCTTAGCCCTCGTCCATCAATTCGGCGGCGCGATTACAGCCCAAAATGGGTCTGACGGCGGCGCTATATTCACGCTTCGCCTAAAAAGAGCTGAACTTGCCAAGGAGGCCGCTGTCCAATGAACAAAGTCATATTAATTGATGACGAAGAGCATATTCGGACTGCCTGCTCTCAGGCACTGGAACTGGCTGACTTCACAGTAGAAAGTTACGCCAATTCTGAGGGTGCTTTGGATCACGTCAGCCCATCTTGGCCCGGTGTAATCATTACAGACATCAGAATGCCCGGCTCGAGCGGTATCGAGGTTTTAGAAAAAGCCATGGAGGTTGATCCCACACTTCCGGTTATCCTAATAACAGGTCACGGCGATATTCAGATGGCAGTAGCTGCTATCCAAACCGGTGCATATGATTTCATTGAAAAACCTTTTGCCCCTGAAATCCTAGTGGAGACTGTCCGAAGGGCTCTTGAAAAACGACACCTCGCCCTTGAAAATCTCGCTCTCAGAACTGAACTGGATAAAGCACAAGGTCTTGAGCAAAGGCTTGTTGGGCAATCGCCCGAAATGAGCAGGTTACGCGCTGAAATTGAGAGTTTTGCCGAAACTGACGCGGATGTATTGATAAACGGCGAAACCGGCGTTGGCAAAGAGTTAGTTGCTCGAAGTCTTCATGATTATAGCCCCCGTAAAAATGGGCGCTTTGTTGCCATAAATTGCGGCGCGTTGCCTGAAACAATGATCGAAAGTGAGCTATTTGGTCACGAAGCTGGTGCTTTCACCGGCGCCCTAAAAAAGCGCGTCGGTCGTATTGAACACGCGAACGGCGGCACGCTTTTCCTCGATGAAGTTGAAAGCATGCCACTTGACCTACAAATCAAACTCCTGCGCGTTCTTCAAGATAGAGTTGTCGTCCCCCTCGGTAGTAACGATGAAATTGCCGTTGATGTGCGTATAGTCGCGGCAACCAAAGAAGATTTAAAAGAACTATCTGCGGAGGCCAAATTCAGGGAAGATCTATATTATAGGCTTGATGTTCTTTCCCTCCACGTGCCCCCACTTCGCAGGCGTCGGAACGACATTCTATTTTTGTTCAAGCATTTTGCCGACAAAGCCTGCGCAAGATACAATAAGACGGAAACGCCCTTATCATCTGAGAAAATCTCCGAACTTATTTCCCACAACTGGCCGGGAAATGTCCGTGAGCTTCAAAATGCTGCAATCCGATATACGCTGGTAAGTTCCAAAAGCGGCGAGATCACTGATTTCGACGAGACCCAAAGCCTTCCAGTACAAATGAACGCGTTGGAAAAGAAACTGATCGAAACGGCGCTCCTCAAGAATAACAACAGTCTTAAGGACACATATGTGGCACTTCAAATTTCCCGTAAAACTCTTTACGACAAAATACAAAAACATCAGATATTTGTGACTGCCATTGATACCGTTGATGATTAGTCTCGCATCCGCGGGTGACTCTCTACTCATTGAAATTCAAAAATGGGTAAGCTTCTACCCATGAGCAAAATTCACACAAACTCCGACTTTCTAGATATTTTCTATTTAACAGCCTATAATCAACACCTTAGCCAAACTACTGTTTATTTCATCCCGTAGCGTTCGTTTGGCACATACATTGCAGATATTACATATGGATCATTGGATCGTTAGTGGTCCTAATAAATATGAAAACGAAATTCAGGGAGAATATTCATGTATAAAGTGATTACAGCCGCTGCTGTCGGCGCACTTATGCTTACATCTGCATCACAGGCATTTGCTCAGTGTGATCCAGGCGAAACAAAAATCAAATTCAGTCACGTTACGAATACTGACAAACATCCAAAAGGCATCGCTGCAACTGTTCTTGCAGAACGTGTTAATGCGGAAATGAACGGTAAAGCTTGCATGGAAGTTTTCCCAAACTCCAGCCTTTACAACGACAATAAAGTTCTCGAAGCATTGCTCAACGGTGACGTCCAATTGGCCGCACCGTCGTTGTCAAAATTTGAAAAATTCACCAAGAAATTCCGTGTTTTCGATCTTCCGTTCATGTTCAAAGACATTAATGCTGTAGATTCATTTCAAAATTCTGATGCCGGTCAAAAACTTAAAAATGCTATGAAGCGTAAAGGCTTGCAAGGACTTGCATTCTGGCACAATGGCATGAAGCAAATGTCAGCTAACAAGCCATTGATTAATCCATCAGATGCCAGCGGCCTTAAATTCCGCGTTCAAGCTTCAGATGTTTTAGTTGCGCAGTTCGAACAACTTGGCGCGAACCCACAGAAAATGTCATTTAAGGAAGTTTACGGTGGCCTGCAAACTAAAGTTATCGACGGCCAAGAAAACACATGGTCAAACATTTACGGCAAAAAATTCTTTGAAGTTCAAGATGGCGTAACTGAAACCAACCACGGTATCATTGATTACTTGCTCGTGACGTCTGGCGAATGGTGGGATGGTCTTCCAGCCGACGTTCAGAGCCAGCTTGGCACAATCATCGCAGAAGTTACTAAATCTCGTAACAGCGAGTCTTTCAAAGTGAACCAAGCCAACAAAGCTAAGATCATTGCTGCTGGCGGAACTGTTCGTTCATTGACAGCCGATCAACGCCAAGCTTGGGTTGATGCCCTGAAACCAGTATGGGCAAAATTTGAAGGCGACGTCGGTGCCGACATCATCGCCGCTGCTCAAGCTGCTAACTAAGTAGTTTGCAGTAATAGCCAGCTAGTTTGGCTACACAGATGTTCCGAGGCTTTAACATTGCATTAAATGCGGTTTGAGCCTCGGAATATTTACTTAGTATATATTGCGGACCCTGGGGAGGCTCCAATGACATCCCAATCACAATCTCCATTAGCCAAGTGGGCAGATCAGATTGAAGAAACATTAATTGCAGTTTTTCTGGGATTAATGACACTGATTACCTTTGCTAATGTCGTCGCTCGTTACGTCTTCAACGATAACCTTTTGTGGGCATTGGAGGCGACAGTCTTCCTGTTCGCATGGCTTGTCCTTATCGGCGTTTCTTACTGCGCGAAAAAGAGCCTGCATCTTGGCGTTGACGTTATCATAAACATGGTATCGGCACCGACCCGGCGTTTAATGGCCTTGTTCGCCATCACGGCGTGCCTAGCCTTCAGCCTGCTAATGCTCAAAGGAAGTTGGGATTATTGGTATCCATTTGTAAATCAGCGCGCATTTCTGGAAACCGATGACGTTCCAATCCCTGAGGTCCTCCAATTTTTATCTCAGTGGCTAAATGAGGGAGAGCGATATGAAAAACTTCCAAGGTTTATCCCCTACTTCGCATTACCGCTTGGAATGCTGCTCCTAACTTACCGTTTTCTTCAAGCTGCATGGCAAATCATAACGGGTAAGATAGATATCATTATTGCCAGTCATGAAGCCGAAGACATGGAAGAAACCATGTCTGCACATCCACATGGGGAAGATTGATCAATGGCAGTTGTAATTCTTTTTGCTCTTGTAATAGGGCTTTTATTCTTTGGTGTGCCCATTGCGATTTCTCTCGGGCTATCCAGTATTATTTTTCTTCTTGTGTATTCGGATGGATCTTTAACCTCCGTCGCACAAACAATGTTTTCCGCCTTTCAAGGGCACTATACCCTGCTTGCTATCCCGTTCTTCATTCTCGCGTCCACCTTTATGTCTACGGGCGGCGTTGCCCGGCGGATCATTAGGTTTGCCATTGCATCCGTAGGTCACATGCCCGGCGGTTTGGCCATCGCATCTGTATTCGCTTGCATGATGTTTGCGGCTTTGTCTGGCTCGTCTCCTGCAACAGTGGTCGCTGTTGGCTCAATCGTCATCGCGGGAATGCGTCAAGCTGGCTATACTAAAGAATTTGCAGCAGGCGTTATATGTAACGCTGGTACGTTGGGAATTTTGATCCCACCGTCCATCGTTATGGTTGTCTATGCATCTGCAACAGATGTGTCTGTTGGACGAATGTTCCTCGCAGGCGTTATTCCGGGCTTAATCGCGGGTTTAATGTTGATGATCGGCATTTATATTACCGCCAAGTGGAAAGGGCTCCCCTCTCAGCCTTGGGCGGGATGGAAAGAAATTTATATTTCAGCAAAAGACGCTTTTTGGGGTCTAATGCTCATCGTAATTATTCTCGGCGGTATCTATGGGGGCATCTTCACGCCAACGGAAGCCGCTGCGGTTGCCGCAATCTACGCCTTCATAATCGCAAACTTTGTCTATCGCGATATGGGGCCATTTAGCGAAGGTGGCAAACGGGCTAAAAACTTCTTTGTTAATGCCCTGTCTGTCTTCTGGCATCCAGATACGAAGAAAGCCCTTCTTGAAGCTGGCAAACTGACCATTATGTTGATGTTCATCATTGCCAACGCGCTTATCTTAAAACACGTACTGACTGAAGAACGCATCCCGCAGCTTATCACAGAAGCGATGCTAAGTGCCGGTTTCGGTGCCGTAATGTTCCTCGTCGTTGTCAACGTTATCTTGTTGATTGGCGGCCAGTTTATGGAACCGTCTGGACTACTGGTTATCGTTGCACCGCTGGTTTTCCCTATCGCCATTCAATTAGGGATCGATCCCATTCACTTGGGTATCATTATGGTGGTGAATATGGAGATCGGTATGATAACGCCGCCAGTGGGCCTCAACCTTTTTGTAACTGCTGGCGTTGCGAAAATGTCCGTTTTAAACGTTGTAAAAGCGGCACTTCCTTTCGTTGGGATCATGTTCATTTTCTTGATAATGGTGACCTACATCCCCGAACTCTCCACGTGGCTTCCAACCAAACTTATGGGGCCGGAGATTATAACGAATTGACCTAATAAAAAGAAAAGCCCTAAGCCTCAAAACTTAGGGCTTTTCTTATATTTTCCTGTAGACTGGCTCTTGCGAACTCATGACAGGGAAATAACAACAATATGCCCGGGTTACTCCAGCCCCATTTACGCCCTCCACTCTACGTGCTGATTTTTGGCGTATTATTTGGCACCACCATATCCATGGCAAAAGTCGGCGCAGATAACGGTATTTCACCGCTTTCTCTTGTGTTTTGGCAGATGTTTGCCGGAGGCCTGCTTATGGCTCTCACTGCACATTTGAAGGGACAACCGCTGAAGTTTGATCCGCAACATTTACGGTACTATTTCATTGCGGGCATCCTTGGGAATGCATTGCCGACAACATTTGCTTTTCTGTCATCGGTTAATGTCGGCGCTGCCATAACCGGGTTGGTCTACCCGCTCTCTCCCATATTCACATATGCATTTTCATTGATCATTCGGATTGATCAACCAAATTCCAAAAAAATCATGGGAATGTTGCTCGGGTTGATCGGCGCCCTTTTCATAGTTCTCCCGCCATTGAGGACAACTTACACATCAAATTTCAGCGATTTATCAATGATGTGGTTATTACTGGCATTTTCAATTCCAATTTTCCTTGCATTTGGAAATATATATAGAAGCCTCGGGTGGCCCAAAGGATCAGCATCGCTGCCACTTGCCGCAGGAATGTTACTTGCTACGAGTATTTTGTTATTACCTGCTCTTTTCATAACCGGCGCCCCAATTATTCCGCAATTATCATCGAATATTCAAATTGCCATTTTAGGTGGTAATATTATGATGTCTTATGTTGGCTTTATCTTCTATTTTGAATTGCAACGTATTGCGGATCCTGTTTATTTCAGTCAGGTTTCCTATTTTATTACAATAACAACACTGTTTTTCGGATACCTCGTCTTTGGCGAGAGTTTCGAGTGGTACATTTTACCTAGTATTATCTTGATATTCACTGGACTTTATCTGGTCAGCCGAACAAAAAAATAGGCTGTGCCAAAAAGGGGAAAATTATGAAGAAGCTCGCGTATGGCATCGTTGGGTTAGTTGTATTGGTCATTGTCGCAGCAATTGCCCTGCCATTTCTCATCCCGGCTGAAAAGCTGAAAGAGGAACTGGTTTTTGCCGCAAATGATGCAACAGGACGCATACTGTCTATCGATGGCGATTTTGGCGTCAGTGTTTTTCCGGTACTTGGACTAAACGCAACAAAAGTATCGTTTTCGAATGCACCGAGCAGCAATATTCCCAATATGGCGAGCATTGATAAGTTGACCATTGAGCTCAACCTCATGCCCCTTTTATCTGGGCAAGTGTCTGTTGATAAATTTATTTTGGAAAAACCGGTTATCGTTCTTGAAGTCGATAAAGCTGGCAACAAGAATTGGGAATTTGCATCAGCGGATGCGAAGGACAACGGATCAGATGCAAAAGTTGACGATGATGATAAAGATGCACCAGATTTGGGTATTCGAGATCTAAATCTTGGTGACGTTCAAATCATAAACGGATCAATCACCTATTCTGATGCCACAAGCGATGTTCATCATGAAATTTCAGACGCAAATCTATCCTTGGATTTACGCGGATTAGATGAAATTTTCCGGACAACGGGCTCTGCCGTCTGGAAAGGCGAGAAGATCGAACTCAACACTGAACTTGGCGCCCTTCGCGCCGTTCTTGAAAATAAGGCGACAACCGTTAACGCCTCGATAAAGTCGTCAAAAGTTAATCTCACTTTCTCAGGTGATCTAAATTCAACAGCTCCTTTGAACCTGAACGGGTCAACTGAGTTAGATGTCCCTTCCTTAAAAGGTCTTCTTGCATGGGCCGCTACTCCACTAGAAGCAGCTGATGGCACGTTTGAAAAAGTGTTAATCAAGGGCGACGTTGGCGTAAATGGTAGCAAATATTCCTTCACCAATGCCGATTTTGGATTTGACGCAATACAGGCAAATGGTGATTTCTCTGTTGATCTTGGCGGTAAGGTTCCCTCATTAAAAGGCCGTTTGGATCTGCCGGTTTTGGATACAAATCCATACATTTCTAATAACGGCTCTACTTCTAAAACTGCTGAAGCAACTCCAACTCCTGCAAATGGTGAAAAGTGGGACAGCACGCCCTTTGATTTCAGCGGTCTGAAAGCGGCAAACGCTGAATTCAAACTCAATCTCGGTCAATTGCTTGTCGAAAAAGTAAAAATTGATAAAACCACGTTGGCGGCTGTTTTAAAAGACGGTGTTCTAACCCTAGATCTGGAGGAATTGGCTTTATACGATGGCCGAGGAAAAGGGAAAGTCGTTCTTGACGCCACAAGCCCACAAGCGAAAGTTTCGAAGGAATTCTCACTTGAAGGGCTGCAGTTAAAACCATTGCTGACAGACGCTGCCGATTTCGAACGTCTTGAGGGAACGGGCATGATCCAGTTAGCAATTACCACCTCTGGCACGTCTCAAAAAACCATGGTGGACAACTTAAACGGAGATGGCAAAATTCTGTTTGCTGACGGCGCAATCACTGGCGTTAATCTTGCCGCTATGGCCCGGAATGTCACAAGTGCCTTTACAGGTGGCGGTGAAGTTCAGAAAACCGATTTTGCGGAACTCTCTGGGACTTACACCATTGTAAATGGCCTCTTGACCAACACTGACTTGAAACTGCTGAACCCGTTTATTCAAGTTACAGGTAAGGGGACGGTTAGCATGCCTCAGAAAACATTGGATTATCGGCTAGAACCTAAAGTCACCGCATCGACTGAAGGCCAAGGCAGCGGAGCAAGCGGCGGCATAACAGTTCCAATTAAGATCTCTGGGAGTTGGGATGACCCAAGCTACGCTCCGGACCTTGCAGGTGCTCTCAGCAATATCGCAGACCCGAAAGCGCTAAAAGAGACATTGGAGAAATCCGGCAAAGAACAGCTTGATAACGTCCTCAAGGGCGGTGATAGCAAAGGTGCTCTCGGTGGATTAACCGATGGTATTAAAGGCAGCCTCGGCGGTCTGTTTGGAACAAAGAAAAACTAACCACATGGCCAGAGAGAGCAAAAAGTTCTCTCTGGCTACTTTTTGCTAGCCTTCAAAGGGTTCTCAAAAACGAAAGAAGATCCTCTTTCTCTGTGTCACTAAGACTGAGAGGTTTCAATATTGCCTCTCCTTGAGTATGAAGCCGTTCTTCATTGAGGTTTGAATAGAAGTCCACAACGTCCGCTAATGTGGCAAGACTACCATTATGCATATATGGCCCCGTTTTCGACACGTTCCGCAAAGACGGAATTTTAAATTCCCCCCAATTTTTGTGCTGCAGGGTCACATGTTCTGTTCTGGTTTTTTCGACTTTTTCCGGATTGTCGCTATATTTGCCGAGCCTGTTAAATGGGCTGGATTTTAAAATTTTAATGCCCGCATAACGCCCGCGATCGATCTTCCCTTTTGATATAAATTGGCTGATCCCGATATCACCGAACTCACCATTTGATAACATAGGCCCAAAATGACAAAGAAAACATCGCCCGTCACCGATGAAAATTTTAAGCCCTCGTTTTGCGGAATTAGAAAACCCTGTGCTTGAGCTTAAGTCAGCAGTCTCTTGTGCCAGCCTAAACCGATCAAATGCCGTTGGCTCGCTAACCAACGTTTCCTGATAAGCGGCCAGTAGTTTTCCGATCAAAACAAACAGAACTTCGTCTGTTTCTGCAGCGATAGAAACTCCAGAAACCTGTTGAATTTGACTGGCCAGCAGTCGATCTTCGTCTAAAAGGTTGCGTAATTTTTCTCCAGTTAGCGCCATTTCTTCAGGGGATAGCATCGGCCGGATTGACTGTGACCAAAGACTATCAGCCTCCCCTCCCCATCCAAACCAATTACTCCACCGAAGATTAAACAGGCTGGGTGTGTTTCTAATGGCATCCCCATGATCAGAATTCAGGGCCTGCCCATCGGCAAACGAGTTATTGGGATCATGGCAATCTGCGCAAGAAAGATCATTATTTTTTGATAGCCGTTTATCAAAAAATAGAGCCTTCCCAAGCTTAATAGCTGCATTGTTATCCGACATATTGTTACTGGGGTCAGCGTTTAACGACAACGGCCAAGGACCAAAAGATTGAATGATTGCCCGTTCTTGTTCAGAGAATATCTCTGCGGTCACTCCTGTTCCTGCAAGGCCACATAAAGCCCATAGACCCGTTGCAGCCCCTAACAATATCTTCATAACTTATAATCAATTAGGACCTTATCAGACGAATCTCCTTGATTAAGGTCAATTTTATATTGCCATTTCCCAGGCATATGAAAAACAAACCCTTTTATCTCAAATGTTCCATCAGATATTTTCTGAACGGAGGGTTTGTAATTCATGCCATGTTTATGCATTGGCATCATGGCATTGATTTTGATATCCCCCAAAAACGATTGCCCATTTTTGGAGCAGACAGATACCCTCACTAAAAAAGGTTTCCCTACCAAAACTTGAGCGGGAATTGTTGTCACAGACGCCACATAGATCTCTCCCGCACCTTTTAGTGAATTCGCTGTATTTTCTATCACACAGGCTAAGGCTACATTTCCCCACAAAATCAGAAAAACAACACATAGACAACGAGCAATTATTTTCATTTTTTCAAAGCCCAATCAGCAAGTTTTCTGGCGTTTTTATATGCGATCTTCTCAGCAATATCTGCAGGAAGATCTTCCAACCATCCGCGGGTCCAATCCGCATGATCGACCACGTAATACCACCGCTCCGGTGTATAAGTATCCGTTCCAATCATAATCCGATCAGGATAGTTCATAAACAATTTGCGCCAGTCTTTTTCAACTGTTCCTGTATTAGCATGTTCATTCCTGAAAGCAAGGTCAGCCGTCAAAGTTGGGTGTTTTGCAAGCATTTCTCCAATTTTTCCGGGCCCTTCAAATCCTGAATGTGCCCAGAGAACTTTTGCTTGAGGATCCTGTTTAAAGATATTTTCTACCGCTTCAGCATCCGCATGAGCATGCAGGAAAATCCCATATTCTTTTCCAAGTTCGACAACTCTTCGCATAACAGGAAGATCTGTATCATTTCCAAAAATATGGAACTCACCAATTCCAGCGTACTTATATTTTGCCAGACGTTCTTCTAGCAGGCCGATGACACTTTCATCCCGATACCAAGAATTGGTTTCTCCGCGTCTACGGTATGGCCTCAGCACTGGAATGATAAGATTTGGATCTTCTTTATACAGAAGTTGCGTTCCTTCATCGCTTGAGCTTGAAACGAATGCGTGTGTTAGTCCCGCCTTCTGAAGAACTTTCACGGCCTCTTTTGGTGGCAACATATCCCAAGCGTCGTGGCTATAATGGATATGCGTATCAAATAATTTCTTGCTCTGATCGGCTTGAACCAAACTTGAAACAGCCACTAAAAGCGCAACAGAAACCAGAAATTTTTTCATACCATCAACACCCCTTTGATAAATAGGTTTCCATGATACCAAAAAAAAACCAATTTTAACCTATTGTTTATTTTAGGTCGGCATGTTGGGACATCGTTAAATCAGAATATTACAGTGGTTTAATATTGGTATGAAGTATTTTTTCTCGCTCCTGATCATCCTCTCTTTCCAGGTTCCCGCAGCAGCAACTGCGAGCGCAAAAGTATCAATTTGCCATGGCAACGGTGGATATCCTCCTTATCACTATCGGCATAACAATTCGACACAAGGGCAGATGACCGGGATAACCATCGACGTTATCACAGAAATCTTCAAATCTATGGGAAGAGGCGTTGAAATTACAGCGCTTCCTTGGAAGCGCTGCTATGGTTTCGTCAAAAGTGGGAAAAAATACCAAATCATCGCAGATGGATCCTATAAGAAGAGCCGTGAAGAATTTTTCTTATACAGCCGGAGAATGCATGTACTTCATCCGTCAATCATTGTGCGAAAAAATTCTAAATGGGCTAAATATGAGAAATTGGCTGCAGCTGATTTCTCACGCTCTGAAGACACTGTCTGTTCAAACAGAGGAACTAACTTAAGTGCCTATAGATTTAGCGACGCGGATATTATGTTAAGAACCAACGGTGTGGAACACGGGTTAGATCTTGTTTTAAGCAATCGTTGTCAAGCATATCTTACGCTTCAAGAAGTCGCCGCTAATACGGTCTTGCGATCTCAAAAAACAAATTTCAAGTCAGATTTAAAAATAATACCTGCAGATACAAGTGTAACTTTTGATCTTCATTTGATGATCTCGAAAGCTGCTGAAAAACCAGAAAAATTATTAGAGTCTATAAATGACGCGTTGGAAAAATTGGAAAAAAGCGGTCAATTTGACCAACTTTGGACCAAATATCGCTAACATTTCTCCAATTTCAAAACGGCACACCTAAATTCTAAAAAAGTTATTTGTTTTTTGTTTTTCGAGCTTCAATGGGCCCTTCGGCTTGCTTCCATGCACCGAATCCGCCTTCGATGTGACAGACTTTTTCCATACCCATTGATTGAACGGTATCTGTTGCCAGCGCTGAACGCCAACCAGCGGCACAAAAGAATACAAATTTTTTGTCGCTGGCAAATTCTTCCCGGTGATAGGGGCTTTCCGGATCAACCCAGAATTCCAACATTCCCCGTGGTGCGTGAATTGCGCCCGGGATACAGCCTTCTCGCTCTAATTCACGAACATCACGAATATCCACAAAACAGGTATTTTCCTGCTCTAATGAAGCGAGTGCTTTTTCGATGGAGAGGGTTTCAATTCGGCTATTTGCCTCTTTGACCATTTGTTTTACTGTTTTTTTCATTTCTTCTCCAAGAATGTAGTTGTAGTCTGTTGCTATCGAGAACACGATATCAAATAAATATGCTACAATTTCCGTTTCAAAGGCGCTAGGCGGAAAATAAGCAATAAAAAAATAATGAGGAAAGCATGGACCTTTCATTTACTGCGAAAGACAACGACTTCCGCGCGGAAGTTATCGAATTTATAGATCAAAACTTAAATGCTGATCTAAAGCAAAAAATGGCTGAAAACCGGAATAGTTACCTTCCAAAAGAAGATCATGTCAACTGGCAAAAAGCCCTTAACGCGAAGGGTTGGCTCGTCCCTGATTGGCCAGTAGAACATGGTGGTGCAGGATGGACGACAACTCAAAAATATATTTTTGAAACTGAAATGGCGAACCATAACGCGCCGGGCGTCATTCCGTTCGGAACTAAAATGTGTGCGCCTGTGATTATGAAATTTGGAAATGACGCACAAAAAGAGAAATTCTTACCGCGTATGTTGTCAAATGAAGACTGGTGGTGTCAGGGGTATTCTGAACCTGGTTCAGGTTCTGATCTTGCCTCGCTGAGCATGAAAGCAGAAGATAAAGGGGATCATTTCCTCTGCAATGGCTCAAAAATATG
>CAJXWA010000022.1 GCA_913062525.1 uncultured Alphaproteobacteria bacterium
GGCCACAGCTCCCAACAGGTGCAACACAAGCTCTCCCGTGGCGCTACTAGTGTCGATCCCAAGGTTCAGTATTTGAAGGTATGCTTCTTTCTCGCGGATCACCTGGATGATCTCACTAAGATGTTTCGTTGAACGGGCAAGACGGTCCAGCTTAGTGACGACTAAAGTATCCTCTTGGTGGATAAAGTCTAAGGCAAGTGACAGTTGTTCGCGCTGGGCAACTGAAGACACCTGCCATAATTATTCTAAGCCATGCAATGGATGTTTAATTTGTTGCCGTCTAGATCTCTGAAATAACCTACATAGAATCCGTGGCCACGTGGACCTGGTTTTCCTTCGTTACTGCTACCAAGTTCGAGAGCTTTGGCGTGGACGGCGGCAACTTGCTCGGTGTTTTTGGCTTTCAGCGCCACCATTACACCGTTTCCGATAGTCGCAGGATTGCCATCTGCTGGTAAGTGTATTGAAAAAGCAGGTGAATTTTCATCTGTCCCCCAGACGATAAAATCATCTTCTTCCATCATACGTACAGCACCCAACATGCCGAGTATCGTATCGTAGAATGAAGCTGATCTTGCAAAATCATTGGTCCCAATTGTCGTATATCCGATCACAATATTTCTCTTTCTTATAGTTCAGGTGAGATCCGTATTTGTGCTCTGTCTCGCCATCAAGATTAAATGGAAGTTTGTTGTGTTGCTTGGATATAGTCATTTGCATTTTTGAATGAAATAGGCGATTTTGAAAATTAGATTTGCAAATTTGAAAGGTTGTTGCATGGATTGGAATTCCCTGAAGCTATTTCTGGCGGTAGCAACCAACAAATCTCTTGTGGGTGCCGCGCGCCAACTTCATGTCAGCCACACTACTGCCTTCCGTCATCTGAATGCCTTCGAAAAGGAAATCGGAGTGCGCTTATTTGAGCGCATTCGAGGCAATTATGAACTGACAGAAGTCGGTGAAGAACTGTTGATACTGGCACAAGGTATTTCCGGATCATTTGATGTGATCGATCGCAAGATTATGGGGCAGGATATTCAGCCCCGGGGAGTCGTGAAGCTGACTGCCCCTAGTAGTTTTTCGTATGAATTCTTGCCCAGCTATCTTGCAGATTTCAAAAAGCAGCATCCGCATATCCAGGTAGAGTTGCTGGTAACAAATCAAGAGCTCAATATGACAAACCGCACTGCGGATATCGCACTGCGGATAGTAGATGCCCCTCCGGATCATCTCGTGGGGCGTCACATTTGCTCAATAAAGTGGGGCGTCTTTGCCAGTGAACTCTACCTTCAGGAATTTGGAACACCGACCAGTGTCGATGACTTGAAAAAACACGTTTTGATTGGGGCGACTGGCGCCTTGCAGCTTCACCCGACATTTTCCTGGTTGGAAAAAGAATTGGCAGAAAACATCAGTCACCGTTGTGATGATTGGTTTGCAATGTCTTGCCTTGCCGAAGCGGGGAGCGGACTTGTCATTATACCAGATGAGCTTTGCAGATCAGGACTGCACCGGTGCTTTACTTTCGGTCCCGGTGGAAAAAACAATTTATGGATATTGACCCACCCTGATCTTCGTAAAGTAGAGCGGATTAAAATCCTGATGCGTTTTTTGGCTACGGCTTTCGCATCCGACGACAGGTTGGCATAACCCGGGACAAGCAGGCGCGACCAGCCGCCTATAGTCTTAATTTGGTTTGGTCTTTCCTTATTTGTATTCCACTTGCCTTCTGATTTAGAAAATCATGTCAATTTCCCCAAAATCCTCACTTTATGCGTGAATGTTAAAAAATTGACATAATTCAATATTTATCTAAAATATCGATTTAATTATTATATTAGATAAAAAATAGATCATATAGTTCGGTCACAATAGATGGGAGAGGGATGAAATGATGTTGAAATTCAATAGGCTATTAGGATTATGTTTTGCGGTTCTGGCCGTGACATTTTCTGTGGTGCAATACGCAAATTCTGCGGATACAAAGCCAGATTTTCAGGTTGTAATGCTAGGGGTTGGTACGCCGCCGCCATTTATGCATCGTTTTGGGCCAGCAACGCTGGTTATTGCGGGCAATAAATACCTTCTTTTTGATGCCGGCCGGGGCGTGACACAGCGGTTATGGCAGGATAAAATTCCGCTTGGTCGAATAGACACCCTTTTCCTCACTCATCTACATTCTGATCACGTGGTGGGTATTCCGGATCTTCTTCTGACAGGTTGGCTGAAATCGCCTTTTGGTAAACGTAAAGGCAACTTCCATGTGCGTGGCCCAGAAGGAACGACGGCAATGATGGGTTATCTTGTCAAAGCTTTTGAAGGCGATATTAGTATTCGTGTTCTGGATCAGAAATTTACCCGCGAGGGCGTTACACCAGATGCCAAAGATATAACAGCAGGTGTCGTTTATGATGAAGGCGGTGTGAAAGTTACCGCAATTGAAGTAAATCATGGGGAGTTGATTAAGCCTGCTTTTGGGTATCGAGTTGATTTCGACGGTCGTTCCGTTGTGATTTCAGGGGATACAAAATATCACCCTGCTTTAGCTGAAGCTGCAAAAGGGACAGATTTGTTTATCCACGCGGTTGCTGCTGCAAAGCCAGAACTACTTGCGTCTCATAAGATGTGGAAAACCATCTTGGCACATCACACAGAACCAGAAGATGTTGGCCGGATCTTCAAGCAGGCACAGCCAAAAATGGCAGCCCTCTATCATTTGGTGACTCTAACCAATGGTAAGATCAAACCGCCATCTGTTGCGGATTTGGTTGCGCGGGTGAAAACAACGTATGACGGTCCAATTACCGCAGGAGCAGATCGGACACGGTTTATTATTGGCAAAGACGGCGTCGATGTCATTTCGCCCAAAAAATAGTATAGTTTTGCAAATTCAAAGCCGCCTTGGACCCCAATATTCCTTGGCGGTTTTTTATTGAATTTTTGGTATCTGCAATTACGGTATAAAAAAACGTAGTGCGCACGATTTTAAATTAGTATTTAATTATTTAATGCATGTGAGAATATAGAAATATAAGATCGTTCGAAAAATCAAAGAGCAACAACAAAATGGTGAAAAACAGCCCTTCCAAGCAAGAACGCCTCCGCTGGAGCAGGGAGCGATTGCTTGATGAATTGGAAGCTGCGGAAAAGAAAATAGAGTTACAATCTTCTCAATTAATTCAAAGCTCAACTGGCTCTTTGAGCCAAGTTCAACCTCAATTTTCCGAAGAAATTAAACGGTTTTGGGGCATATTGACCAACGCTTTGGATGCGATCAACGAGGCAGTTGTTTTATATGATAAAGATAAGAACCTTGTGTTCGCGAACCAAAAGCATAAAGAGTTCTATCCTGACCTTGCAGATCTTTATAGCAAACCCGGAACATCGTTGCGGGATATTTTGACGATGCGGGCAAAAACAATTCAGCAGTCGGAGCCAGATTTTGATTTGGACGGGTATGTTGAAGAGCGCCTTAAATGTAAGAGTTTCGTTCGCGAGGAACGGCAACTTCCCGATGGAAGATGGATCCAGTTAAGTTCCCGCCGTGGCAGAGATCAAAGTATAATCACGACACGGTTGGATATTACCCGCCAGAAAGAAGCCCAGCGAGCGTTAGAGCTCGAGAAAGTCAAAGCGCAGGAAGCAAATGCGGCGAAGTCTAATTTCCTAGCAACAATGAGCCATGAAATTAGGACCCCTTTGAACGGTGTTCTTGGTGTGGCTCAGCTTCTTGGAGACTCCGATTTAGGGGACAAGGACAGGGAGCGAGTTGAAACAATCTTATCGTCTGGAAAAACTCTTTTAGCCATTATCAATGACGTATTGGATATGAGCCGTATTGAGGCCGGGCATATGGAATTGGAAGAAACGCTATTTGATTTTAAAGATCTCGTTTCAGTAATCGCAACCCCTTTTCAAAGTCTTGCAGAAGCCAAAGGCGTTAAGTTAGCCGTGAAAATTGAAGATGCAAGTGATCGCCATTTGTTGGGGGACCCTGTACGGTTCCGCCAGATCCTGTGGAATTTATTAAGTAATGCAGTGAAGTTTACAAACCACGGAACAATCCGCATGGGAATCTCAATAGGGTCAACGTTAGGAGAAAAAACAGTTGTTCAAGTGTCTGTAGAGGATAGTGGTGTCGGAATAGCAAGTGACCGAGTTGATGCAATTTTCGATGCTTTTACGCAAGAAGACAATTCCACAACACGAAAGTTCGGTGGAACAGGACTTGGGCTATCAATTGTTAAAATATTAGTTGAAATGATGGGCGGAGATATTTCGGTAAGTAGCAAAGTCGGCGTTGGAACTAGATTTGATATCAATATTCCGTTTGCTAAAGTTTCGGAGACTGAAATTAAGCGTTTAACGCAAAATTCTTCCTCTGAATTTGATTGTTTAGCCGAAGAGCAGCAGTCGTTAAAAATTATTGTCGCCGAAGATAATTCAGTCAACGCCACGATTGTGATTTCGTTTCTTGAAAAACTGAACCACGAAGTTAGGCATGCAGAGAATGGTATAGAAGCTGTGAGGCTTGCATCAGAAAATTGGGCTGATCTGATATTGATGGATATTCACATGCCCGAAATGGACGGTGTAGAGGCGGCGCATCTAATTCGATCAACCGTGGAAATCGAATATGTTCCAATAATTGCGCTGACAGCAGAAGCTTTTACTGAGCACCACAAAAAATTCCGGGAGGCTGGGATGGAGGATGTTATCACGAAGCCGTTTACTGAAAATCGATTGAAAGAAGTTGTCGGCAAGTTTGGCAAGAAAGGTAGGTTTTAGAACTTTTTTGCCTGCACAATATACGCTTCAATTACCTCTTCACCCAGGGCAACACATGCTTGCAAGCGGTGGTATCCTTCAATCAACACATAACGGTCTTTCCCGAGGCGCACTTGAATGGGGCGGAGCTGTCCATTTTCTAGAATATCTTCAGCAAGTTCGTCCACTTTCTCAGCTTTAAGTGTTTTCCGTCTAGGGGCAGGGACGTAGACTTCATCGATAGAAATTTTATGTATTTGCACTGATTTACCCTTTGTAATTCCAGATGTTCATCGCTATTTCATCCAACCAACAGGCCTTTATCTTGGCACTGTATTTTGGAAAAAGAAAGTCTTCTTCCGACTGATCATCTGGGATAGCTATTGGAACCGGAAGTTCAAATAAAACTCTGGTACGCAATAGGACGTTATATGGTTGAATAGGACTAAGTGAGGCTTTGGTGAGAACTTGGAAAATGCCCGAAAAAACATGCCAAAAGAGGTGTCGGGATGGAAGATGTCTTAATTAATGCATTCTACTAATAGTGCTTTCGGTAATGATGTTACCATGGGCTGACACTTACAGTCGCTGATTTTAAGCGGGTTGGAAGCAAGCCCAAAGCGTTCTTTCTCGGCATTTTAAATCAGGTGTAGAACCTGCCTTCAATTGTATTTTTTCTTGCCTCCTTTATTGAAATTCACCGGGATTCTCGGTTGGATTGATGATCCGTGCGGCTTGCCCCAGCGCCATATATGGCGTGAGTATGTACCTTCCCGCGGGGCTGCTTCTCCTCGCAGCCCGCTTTATGATGAATAGACAAAATTTGTCAGCTGAATAAAGAGCAGGTGATTAGGCGGCAAGAAATTCAAGCCGTTCATCCGTTTTGGCAGGTGAAATTTCTAAAATTTCAGCGGTGACGACTTTCTCGGCAACGAAAGGATCTTCCTTTATCCGGTTTTCAAGATCGGAGAGGGATGTGCCGTACGCTAATATACCGCCGCCAAGATTTGGCTGCAGGCTACCAATTAGAACAAAAATGCCTTCATCAAAGCCACGCTTAATCCACGCTTTATGGGCATCCATTAATTGTCCCGCTTTGTCTTTATTTTCTGAGAACTTTAAGGTTACGATAAACATTTTTTGACTCCATGGGTTAGTCAATTACAAAAAAAGGAAATGGCTCAAGGCCTACTAAGTTGTGTGTATCGCAGCGTCTATAATGTGACTGAGCCATTCCTCCATCAATTTGACTTCCTGATTGATGAAATGCTCGTCGTTGAAAGCGTTGGCCAGTGTGGACACACCTTGGCTGCGTGCTAGAAGATGCAACGCAAACATGTCGGCATTCTCCGAGAAACCCAGATGCTCAAATTGACGCCGAAGCCAAGCTTGAAACAGTGCAAATAGCTTCGTCGCCTCACCTTTAGATACATGATCCAATTTAGCAAGTTCAGTCCGTAATGTCCCAACTGGGCAGCCGTACCGTTTAATGTCGTCTTTATTGGTTATGAGAATACGGATAAAGCTTCGAATGCGATCTTCTGGCGTTTTGCCGTCAAGCTCCCACCGATCCAGCATTGCTGTTGTATCCGCGTTTCGCTGCGCCATAACCGCTGTTAAGATGTCGTCTTTGGTTTTGAAGTGATAATAAAAGTTCCCACGGGATATCTTTACGTCGTTAGCAATATGTTTAAACGACGTATGTCCTATTCAAGATAATTAGGCGATTGTCCTAATTTGTCAATATGCTTCTCTGATCTTGCTTAAGGTCAGAATAGGCATGCGATGGGTTTATTCTCGGTGCATATTTGGCGATCCAACGATCCGTGATTTCCCGGGGCAACTGAACGTAAGTTTTCAAATTGCATGATTTGTTCTAATCTCTTTTAACAGTCGTTAGTTTTGAAGATCTAAATGTGTGGATTAAATCTAAATAAATCCCTGCGAGCAAAAACAAAAAGAAAGAAAAAATATGCGAGCAATTGTTGTTGAAGAGTTTGGACATTATCGTGAAAAAGCAGCGTTGAAAGACTTGCCAGTACCTGTGCCGGGGGCAGGCGAAGTAGTTGTTCAAAACAAAATAGCCGGCGTCAGCTTTGCCATGTCCCTTGTGATTGCCGGAAAATACCAACGTAAACCACCTCTTCCTTTTACGCCGGGAACAGAGGTCGCTGGTGTTGTGCATAGTGTTGGCGAGGGGGTAACCCGCGTATCCGTTGGGGACAGGGTTATGTGTAACGCTGATGAAGGTGGAAATGGCGGATATAATCGCGTGGACGAGCTTTGTTGTCATAAAATATCAGATGATGTCAGTTATCAAGAAGCTGCCATGATGGTGCTGTCCTACACGACTTCCTATGGAGCCCTGGTTCGGCGGGCAGGCCTTGAAAAGGGAGAGACCTTACTTGTGCATGGGGCTGCGGGTGCCGTTGGAGTTGCCGCAGTGGAAATTGGCAAAGCACTAGGGGCAACAGTGATTGCGGTTGCCGGGGGGCAAAAGCATTGTGATATGGCTAAGCGCCATGGTGCTGATTTTGTCATTGATCACCGGATTGACGGTTTCCGTGAAAAAGTTCTAGAAATTACAGACGGAAAAGGAGTCAATGTTGTCTATGATAGCATTGGCGGCGAAGTGACCCATCAGTCTATACGGAGTATGGCTTGGGAGGGGCGATTGCTAACGATCGGTTATGCTTGCGGCGAAATCCCGAAAATACCCGCGAACCTTCTTCTGTTAAAAAATATTTCTGCCATGGGATTTAATCTTGGGCACTATTATGGCTGGAGCCCTGGAACTGAACGTAAAGATTACGCCCATCTGGTCGACAAAATGGTCGCAGGCGTTTTGAAGCTCCATAGCCAAGGTAAAATCAAACCCGAAGTCGGTGCGGTGTTCCCTTTATCACAATTCCATGAAGCTATGGATGCAGTGTTAGAGAGAAAAGTTGACGGCAAATGCGTCGTTGAATTGTCAGACGCAGACTATTAGGTCGCGAATATCAAAAGCTAACAACGATCAGAAGGCGTTGTTAGCTTTTTAGTAATTATTCAATTGCAGCGCGGAGTTTCGCAAGCGTACCCTCTTCAGCCATTTTTATGAGCTCTCTTGTAATTTCAGGAACAAGGTCGGCGTGTTTCATATGGAGGTAGGGGTATAGTTTTGTCTCGCTGAGGACAACAATTTCTTTTATTTTCGAGCCATTATATTTTTCTTTAAGCAAGGCTTTACTGACAATCCCCGGGCCTCCTAGGAACAAATCTAAATGATCCAATTCAATTCGGTCGAAGGCGTCTTGCGGACTATCAAAGGGCACTGTGTTTTGGGATGATAATCCAGACAGCATACTCTCTGCTTTTTTGCTGCCCCGTAAGAAGCCCACACGAAGATGCAGATTGTTGCCAATTACAATGAGGCTCTGTAGGTCGAAAATTTGTGTTTTTAAGGATGGTTTTGAAGAAAATAAGATATGCTTGACTGTAAAATGCGAGGCTTCGATCATCTGAACATTTGGAAAACCTCTCAGTGCCATGCCACTAATTCGGGCTGCCATGCCGTCAAATTGCCCACTATTGGCGGCGTGTAAGGCTCGTTTTTTAGGAAGCTCATGTATGACGAATTTTATATGGGTTCGGTTCCCTAGGATATTGAAAACATCTCGTAGATATTGTGTGAAAACCCCTTCACCTTCAGGTGTCGTTAGGGTCAGTATCTGCTTTTGAGGCGGTTCTGCGCTTGACGCAAGCGTGCTCATAAAAAGGCACGTGACGAGAGCTAATAACTGCAGTTTCCCCTTTTTTTGCACGCTTGTATCCCTGCACAGTTTAAGCCACCACTATTTAACTACATAGAGCGTGTGCATCGAGCGTCAACGATGAGAGATTTAGGGGGGAGGTGTTTAGGGTGCCGTTTATCTTAGAGGTAGTATCCAATATCCGTTAGGAACAAGTCGGTCACGGAAGGCCGTTGCAGCTCTCAGGGGGAGGGCTGCAACGATTGTTTAGGCGGAGAGAGGAACACCTTCAAGTGTAATTCTATGCATGAGGCGCCTTTCCCCGTGGTAGTCGTTCAGAGCTTTGTGCCAAGTCGCACGGTTGTCCCACATGGCAATGGAGCCTTTTTCCCATTCAAAGCGGTAGGTGAATTCTGGTTTGCTGGCATGCTCATAGAGATAATTTAGTAGCCCCCTACTTTCTGCATCAGTCCAACCAACAAAGCGCAGGGTGAAACCTCCGTTCACATAAAGCGCTTTTTTTCCGCTAATTGGGTGGCGAATAACTACTGGGTGTACTGCATCCTGCGTTGCTTTCGCCGCATTACCGACGCGACCGCTGGTATCTTTTTGGTTTGTTCCCAAAAATGATGTTTCGCCAAACCTATGGCGAGAGGAATGTTCAGCTTGTAGGCCATCCAAGACCTCTTTAAGTCCAAGACCTCTTTAAGTCCATCTGACAGCGCATCATAGGCAAGATACATATTTGCAAACATTGTATCTCCACCGTGATTTGGAAGCTCTTTTGCAAGTAAGATCGATCCTAACGCGGGAATTTGATCATAGGAATGATCCGTATGCCAACCTTCACCAATGGCATACTTTTGATCAGGCTCTTTTCGGACTTCAGCTATTTGTGGATGGCCGTCCACAGCTTGAAAAAAACGGTTTACGTTAATTTTTCCCATTTTTTCTGCGAAACTTTGATGAGCTTCTGGTTCTAACTTCTGATCGCGGAAAAATAGAACACCGTGCTCGCCGAGAGCTTCAGTGATTTTGGTTACGAATGAAGGATTAAGGCCTGTCGATAAATCTACGTTTTCTACGAATGCGCCTACGCCGCCGTTCGTTCGGCGAATAGATAGTGTGTCTTTGCTCATAAAATTGCCCCTCATGGTTCTTTTTTTGCCATTTTAGTTGGTGCCACTAGCCGATATTAGAGGGTAATCAGCTGTCATTTCAATATTTATTTAATTTTTCTAAAATACGTTGAATTGCGCTGGTTAGTGCGTCAAAATATGGTCTAATTATAGTATTATTTCGCCATATATGGCTTCTCGAAATTCTTTGCGGAGTGGATAGGAATCAGATGGCATGTATTGAGTTAGTAAAATAGCGCCAAGGCCGAGACGCGGATTAATAAAAAACGCAGTACCCGCAGCACCAGTCCAACCGTATTCACTTAAAGATTGGGGAATTCCAGTCTTTTCGCCGTCTGTGATAACACTGAAGCCTAAACCGAAACCTATTCCCTCCCAGTTACTGTTGCCAAAGCCTTTTGCTCCGAAATTTTCCATGTCCGTTGGCAGGTGGTTTCGGGTCATTTCTTGTAGAGTTTCCGGTTTAAGAATACGAACACCGTTATGCTCTCCCTCTTTGAGGAGCATTTGCATGAACTGAAGATAATCATCCGCTGTGGAGGTTAAGCCGCCTGATCCACAGGCAAACTCAGGTGGGTTCAGGAAACGACTACTTCCGCCCGTATCAATGGCGGAGCTGAGTAGCCCGTCCTCAACATTATAGTTGGTCGTTATACGTGACGTGTTGGCTTTAGAGATCTGAAACGCTGTGTCGGTCATCCCGAGGGGTAGCAGAATATTTGTCGTTATGAATTTTTCGAATGAAATACCGCTCCATATCTCAACCAATCTAGCTGCCACATCCGTGGCCATACTGTATGCCCATTTTGAGCCCGGCTCGTGTTTTACAGGCATGGCCCCGAGTTTGTCGATAATCTCCGAGAGGTTACCTTTACTTCGCATGCCATCAAGTTGTTTCTCCAGGTAAAGCGGCGCCAAATGATCGTCACTAAACGCGGGCAGAGTAATCCCTGCGGTGTGGCAAAGGATATGACGAACGGTTATAGTTGAATTTGCTGGATGAGTTGTCCCGTCTTCATTTAGAATTTTTGTGCTTTTAAATGATGGTAAATACGTACTTATCGGATCATCTAAATTAAACTTGCCTTGTTCCCACAGCATCATAGCTGCGACGCTAGTGATAGGTTTGGTCATTGAGTAGATCCGAAAGATGGAATCCCAAGCCATAGGAGAGCCGAGTTCCTGGTCCTGATATCCATAGATAAAGCGGTGCTGTATCCTGCTGCCATCCGTTATGGCTGCAACGACGCCTGACAGCTGATTAGAATCTATGTAGTGAGTTAGTAGGGCGTCGACGCCCGCAAAATCAGAATTTGTATCAAGTTTCATTGGAATTACCATTTTCTAGTGCTTTAGTTCTAAGGAGAAGGGCGAACTTTTCAGAAATTGTTTCGGTATGCAAAACGCAACAATTCATGTTTTCATTTTTGTTGACTTTATGGTGTATTGCATCTGACAATAAGGGCGCAGAAACGAAAAATAAAAATAAAATTCAAATTGCGAGGTAAAAATCTCGCAGGCGCAAAAAAAATAAATACAAACAAGAAGCAATATTTTTACTCTGGGAGGAATAAATGCTGACTCTAAAGAAAACTAAGGGAAATTTCCTATCTTCACTAGCTATTGGTGCAATGGTGTTGGGCCTCGGTGCCACAACAGCTCAAGCTCTTGAGCTTCGCTATTCTGATCTTGGGCCACCCCGTGGTCCCCGTGCAGATACCCTTAAATGGTGGGCTGAAGAGCTAAAAACGCGTACAGGCGGCGAACTTACAGTTAAGTTTTTCTGGAGCCAATCTCTTGTAAAAGGGAAAGAAACCATGAAAGCCGTGGGTGCAGGCCTTTCTGATACCGGAACAATTTTGGGTATCTATACACCAGCGGAACTTCCTATCTGGAATTTGGCTAACGCACCGTTTGGTGTGCAAGATCCTTGGATTGGTACACGAACATGGCAAGAAATGCGGGAAACAGTACCTGCGCTTCGCAAAGAAACACAAAAACGTAATGTTAAAATTTTCTTCAACTTCACAACAGGTGCCGTTGATCTTATTTCCAAAGATCCAATTACGTCTGTTGAAGATATTGCAGGTAAAAAAATCCGTACCAGTGGGGGCTGGACTGGACTAATTAAAGCATTAGGTGCAACGCCGGTTAAAATTGGTTTTGGTGAACTCTATCAAGCACTTGATCGCGGTACTGTTGACGGAACGATCAACTACATGGCTGCCGCAAAAGCATACAAGCATTATGAAGTTGCTGGTAACTTTACTGAAATCCAAATGGGTCAGGTTCTGGGTTATGGTGCTGGTATCAATCTGAAGACTTACAACAAATTTTCAGATAAAAACAAAGCAATTTTTGACAAATTGGGTATTGAATTTATGGACCAATATGCCAAAAATTACCTTGCAGGAGCCGCAGCTGCCAAAAAAGCAATGATGGCAGGTATCGATGGGAAAACAGTAACTTTCCATACGGTAACTGACATTGATAAATGGAAAGCCGCAGGCGCAAGCTATACGACTGATTGGATCGCAAAAATGACCAAAAAGGGTATAGACGGTGAAGCCTTCGTCAAGAAATTTGAAGAAGTTAAAGCCAAATACGAAAATGAGCTGAAAACTAAAGGCTACCCTTGGACCCGCTAGGGTTTCGTCGCTAGATATGATGCGCTCCTTCGGGGGCGCATCTTTTATTTCTGAGGAAGTATTTATGTTTAAGGTTGTTGATTGGTTCAGCCAGGCATTCGCTTATATAGCAATGGCCGTGCTGATTTTTATCATGTTATTCATTACTGTTTCTGTATGCGGTCGCTATTTCTTTAATACGCCAATTCCAGACGACATTATTATTATGCAAGCGCTGCTTGTTGTGTTGGTGTTTTTACCCTTTGCCTTTGTGCAGCAAGAAAAAGCACATCTTTCGGTTACACTTTTGACGGATATGATGGGACCAAAAGGTCAGTATATCTGCGATATGCTCGGTTTGGCCGTTGGGATGATTTTCATCGGTATCGTGACCGTTGCATCATTTGGAGATGCTTGGAGTTCCTACATTGATCAGTCCATTTTTGAAGGTCCTCTGGAAGTTCCTGAATGGCCTGCAAGAGGGTCTGTGTTTCTTGGAACCGGTTTGCTTCTGCTCAAATTATTTACCGACTTTATAAAAGGACTAATTGAAGGTCCGTCGGATGTGCAAGTATCGCACATGCCTGATCACTAGGATTTAATTTCTCATGGAACCACTACATTTAGGTATTTCAGGGCTGGTTGTTCTGCTAGCAATGATTTTTGTACGCATTCCCATCGCATTTGCGCTAGGAGTTGTTGGGTTTTTTGGTTTGATTTTGGCCGTTGGTTGGCCAAACGGCGGAGAACTCGATTTGGAGCGTGGATTTGAAGCTGCATGGTCTTTTGTAAGTTTTGAGCCATTTTCATTCATTGCATCATTTTCACTCGTTGCCATTCCTTTGTTTCTTATGATGGGCTATGTGGCATTCCACGCTGGCTTTACAAAAGATATCTATCATACCGCTCGTATGTGGTTGTCTGGGCTCAAGGGTGGTTTGGCGATGGCATCGGTTGCAGGTTGTGCGATGTTCGCTGCGGTCAGTGGATCCAGTTTGGCAACAGCCGCCGCAATGGGGAAACTCGCTGTCCCCGAAATGTTACGCTATAAATATGATAAAGGCCTAGCTACCGGTGTTGTTGCTGCTAGTGGTACCTTAGGGTCTTTGATCCCACCAAGTATTTTGATGATTTTGTATGGTATTTTTACTGAGCAATCCATCGGAAAATTATTGATGGCTGGTTTCATTCCAGGGGTATTGTCAGCTGCAATTTACATGGCAATGATTTGGGTTCGGGTTGCTATAAATCCGGAACTTGCTCCAAGTTCAGAAAAAGCAAGCTGGACTGAAAAGGTCCATTCTCTGAAAGGAACGTGGTCCATAATCATTTTGTTTGTGATTATTATGGGCGGTATTTACTCAGGGTTTGTGACGCCAACAGAAGCTGCCGCGGTGGGTGCTATCGGGGCATGGGTTCTTGCCTTTTTATCCAAGCGCATGAACAAAGAACGCTCTAAAAATGCAATCGTTGAAACCATAACGCAAATCAGTAGTATTTTTGCTGTTGTTTTGGGTGCCAAGATCTTTGTTGGCTTTATTGCGATCACGGGTGTTGCAAGTGTTCTTGCTGATTGGGCGATCACTTTGGATTTACCGCCTATTGGTATCTTACTCGCATTGTCTCTGGTCTACATCATCCTTGGAACCTTCATGGACCCGCTGGGGATTATGCTTCTGACATTACCTGTTGTAACGCCAGTGATTGAGCAGCTTGGATTTGATTTGATCTGGTTTGGGGTCATTATGATCAAGTTTCTTGAGATTGGTTTGATCACCCCGCCCGTGGGGTTGAATGTCTATGTCTTGAAGGGGGTTGTGGGAAATACAGTGCGTTTGGAGACAATATTCAAGGGCATCATGTGGTTCTTGCTAATGGATGTGGTAACTCTCTTCATTCTGATTGCATTCCCTCAAATCACTTTGTGGCTACCAAGCTTGTTGTAAACACACCTCTCGTTTACTGATGAGATTAAATGCGCCAAGATCATATCATGTGATCTTGGCGCATTGCGTTTGAGCAGAGCAATTGTTACAGATTTAATATTATTGAATTCCTGAAAACGATTATCGTTGAGACTATCAAGCCACGGGAGAATACAGGGCAATAATTCAATGGCAGTAATATCTGAAGACTGGGAGCCGCCGTCTTCGTTTGAAGAGAGGATGAAGTCTCTCTTTGTGCCACCTCAGCTCTACATTTGGTATAAAGCTCAGAAAGAGCTGAAAAAAGGTGAGGCTGAAATTAAGTTGCTTCCCTTTTTAGCACCGGCTGACCAGATTACATTGGATATTGGTGCGAACAAGGGTGTTTGGAGCTATATGCTGTCACCGCAATGCAGCCAAGTTCACGCGTTTGAGCCAAACCCGAAAATGTTTAAAATATTGGAACGTTGTGGCAATCCCAAAATTACCGTTCATAAAATTGCTTTGTCTAATGAAACTAAGAAAAGTGAACTTCTTGTTCCCTATGGAGGAAAAATACACCAAACTGCCGTAGAAAAGTTGATTGGTACTGTTTACGAGTATGGCTATGAGCCATTTGCTTTAAACGGCGGTGCTCTGACCAAATTTGGTAGAGCGCTGGCATCAGATCATAGGGATCACTACGGCAACTATTTGTTTAACTTTATATTCCTGCCTAAAAACTAACAAAAAGCCAGGCCTGGGAAATTTCCTCAAGCCTGGCTCTATATATATGTTTTCAGTTAGATGTATTAGTTATACAGTCCGAAGTTCGCGTCGCAAAATCTTGCCAACTGTTGATTTTGGCAACTCATCAATGAAGACAATTTCTTTCGGATTTTTATATGCTGTTAGGTTCTTTCGGCAATATTCTTGAATTTCTTCAACTGTAATTTCCTTGCCCGGCGCTTTGACAACAAAGAGTTTAACCGCTTCACCGGTCCGCTCACTTGGAACGCCAATACAGGCGCATTCAGCGATATTATCAAGCTCTGCCGCAACGGCTTCGATTTCGTTTGGAAACACGTTGAAGCCAGACACAATGATCATATCTTTTTTACGATCGACAATGTGGAAATATCCGTCTTCCGCCATGTATGCGACATCACCGGTGCGGAAATAACCATCATCGGTCATAACCTCATTAGTAGCCTCTTCACGTTTCCAATAACCCTTCATGATTTGAGGGCCTTTTGCGCAAATTTCGCCGGTCTGACCCTGGTCAACTTCATTACCATCATCGTCCCGAATGGAAATATCAGTTAGGGGAATTGGAATGCCGATTGAGCTTCTGAACTCACTTGCTTTTGGAGGATTGAACGTCAAAATTGGAGACGTCTCCGACAGACCATAGCCTTCCCGAATATGCCCACCAGTTAATGCTTTCCACCGATCGGAAACTGCCTTTTGAACAGCCGTTCCGCCGCCAGCGGAGTTGCGAAGGTTAGAGAAGTCGCACTTCTCGAAACCTGGTGTCATTAGCATTCCGGCAAACAAGGTGTTTACGCCAGTGATCATAGTGAACTTATGTTTTTGGAGTTCCGCGATAAACGCCGGCATATCGCGTGGGTTGGTAATCAGGATATTTTCAGCACCCGCAAGGAAGTAACTGAGGAAATTCACCATCAAGGCAAAGATATGATAAAGCGGCAAGGCTGTGATGATGAGTTCTTCACCTTCGTGCACTAAATCTCCAGAGAATGCACGATATTGAAGGACGTTACTGACAAGGTTTCCGTGGGTAAGCATCGCACCCTTCGATACACCCGTTGTTCCGCCTGTGTATTGTAGGAAGATTAAATCATCTTGAGTGATCTCAACGGGATCAAATTTCAGGTTTTCGCCTTCGGAAAGAACTTGAGTAAACGGCGTACTTTCTGAGATCCCCTCATGGACAGGAGGGCTCGGAAGAGCCGCATTACCAAGGTCACCTAATGCGACCGTAATCACGTTTTTAATGGGCGTATTTTCGATGATTTCTGCAAGTACTGGCGTTGATCCCGTAAAGAGAACGATTGTTTCCACATCCGCATCGTCTAGCTGATGCTGAAGTTCTCTAGCTGTGTAGAGTGGATTAACGTTCACCTGTACGAGGCCTGCCCGTAAGATCCCGAGCATGGCAACGGGGAAACCCAACATATTTGGCATCATGACCGCAACACGATCACCTTTTTTGTGTCCGAGGGTTTTCTGAAGGTATGCCGCCACTTTGCGGGATGCTATATCAAGATCCCCAAAGGATAGCTTGGCGCCGAAGTTTTGAAAGGCAGTTTTGTCTCCAAATTTGCCCACGGCCTCGTCGATCATTGCGATGACATTTGGATATGCATTTATATTCAACTCAGTGGGAATGTCGTTACCGTAATGTTGATACCAAACCTTATCAGTCATTTCTTAGCTTCCTGCCTATTAGAATTTGTTATTCTTAGTGTTCGTTATTTGTCTGTGGGAATTGGAAGCGATCGTAAAATTCTCCGAGCTGGTTTTCAACATTTTTCGCAGCCTCTAAGCAGATAACTTCACGATATCGAGTTGAAATCAATTGAACCCCTACTGGCCAACCGTTTTCGATGCCAATTAGAGACACAATTGCTGATAAAATATGAAAATTGATAGAAGTGGTGAATCGCAATGAATTCGCTAGGTGTGCATTGGCGTCTTGACCCTTTAAATCGGCATCCATTGCCATATTGGTTTTCCGGGTAGGGTCATAAGTATATTTTACCGTAATAAAACTAGAGATAATTGCGGGATGTATGTAATGAGCGCAAGGCCGATCAGCATGACCAGTACAAACGGCAACGCTGACTTTGCGATGAGATTGAAGTTTTCCCTAAAGGCTGTCATTGCGATGATTAAATTCATTCCAAGTGGTGGCGTCAGGAGGCCGATTTCCAAGTTTACTGTCATGATGATACCCAGATGAATGGGATCTACGCCGTAATTTCTACCCAAATACATTAGAATTGGTGCCAAAATCAAGATCGCTGACGTCATATCCATGATGCAGCCCACAACCAAAAGCACTGCGTTCATGATTAGCAAGAAAGTGAATTTGTCTGTGATTAGGCCGCTCATCCAATTGGTAAGCTCGGCTGGAACCTGATGGCTTGTTAAAAGTAAGTTGACACTAAGTGCGATGGCTAAAACGGGAAATAACGATCCCATCAGTGTCGCTGTTTCAACGACTGTATCGTATAGGTCGGCTAGATTGACTTCTCTGTGAACAAATATCTCGATTATGAGTGAATATGCGAGAGCTATAGCGGCGGATTCGGTCGGTGAAAAGAAGCCTGAATATATACCGCCCAGCAAAAGAACAGGCATTAATATTGACCAAATACCTGAGCGCAATGCTGATAAAAATGCGGTAGCATCGAACCTTTTCCGTTCCATCTTTCGGGCCCGCCAGAGGGCGTAGGCTGACAAAAGAAGGGTAAGCAGGATGCCTGGAATAACACCGGCAATGAACAAGTCAACGATGGAGGTCTCTGTGACAATCCCGTACAAAATCATGGGAATAGAGGGCGGTATAATGACGCCTAAAGTGCCGCCTGAGGTCAGCAGTCCAAGAGAGAACGGCTTCCCATACCCTTCTTTCAACAGTGCAGGATAGGCAAGGGAGCCGACTGCAATGAGGGTGACTGCACTGGAGCCAGAAATGGCGGCGAAAATTCCGCAAGTGATAATTGTCGCAATGCCGAGCCCGCCGGGAAGTGGCGCAGTCATGGTCGTTGCAATGTTTATCATTCGATTGGCAATGGCACCCTTAGACATGACACTGCCGCAAAGGAGAAACAGAGGAATGGAAAGAAGAACCTCTTTGTCGATAGCCACCCACATGTCTTCTACTATGTAGCTTAAAATGCCGTCACCCCAAACGAAGTGAATATAGACGGCAAGTATAAGTAGAACGCCAACAAGATTTACGCGAAGGGCCAATAGACCAATTACGAGGCAAAAAAGAATTATGGCTTCAATCACGGGCTCTATTCCTCATCAGGTTTGAGCTGTGGATACAGAAAGTGGAGGGCGTAACGTAATCCAGTGGAAAAAAAGGCATAGGGTACAATGAGTTGAATGTACCATAAGGGAATACGAATGACCCGTGCGAGATCTCCGTATTCATGGGTTTCAATCACAAAGCCTGTGGCAACACCGCCAAAAATCAGAAAGGTGATCGCCATGATGAGTGTGCCGATGCGCGATGCCGCAATCTGAAAGGACTTCGGTATTAAACCATCAGCGAATGTTGGCCTTAAATGGCGGCCGCGGGCTGCTGCAATACTGAGGCCTAAAAAGCCCGTGCAAATCATTGCATATACGGACGTCCGTTGGGCGCCTGAAATCGACGTCCCCGCAAACTCACGTAACAAAACATCTGCTAGTAGGAGGAGTGCTATTCCTGTGAATGCGAGCACAGCAATTGCAGTCTCCCCCTTGTAAATCGTTTCCAGCAGTTTCTTGGCAATAACCACCAATCAGCCTCCGCAGGTTTTCTTCGCAGCCAGAATTTTTGGCCATAATTTTGAAGATTGCCCACCGAGTATTTTGACATATTCGGGCCAGTTGGGGGAGACTTTAGCGGCCCAAGCTGTACGGTGGCCATTTTTCATATCTCTAACATGACCGCCCGCGGCTGCAAATCTTTTGATCAATGCGTCGGACATGCCGCGAATTGCTGTTCTGACTTCGGCAATAGGCGGCAAACTGTCAGTGAGTATTTTTTGTAACTCGGGTGAAAGGCTTCTAAATTTTTTTTGGCTGATTAATGTCGCGCCTGCTTGATGATATTGCTTCATATCCAAATAGTTTGGGGCAATTTTAGCTAATCCGAAAGCCATAAAACCAAGAATGGTTGTCTCGCCGCCCTTTACGATTCCGGTTTGAAGAGCTGCGGGGGTTTCAATGTAGGGAACTTCAATTCCAGATGCGCCCACAGATTCCCACATTAATTTTGACATGGGGGTTGGGGCGGTCCGAATTTTATAGCCCTTAGCGGCCGCAGGATCTGAGAGGTCATCCATTGCATAGGCGCTGAACCAACCGGTTTCGCCCCATTGCAAGTTTTTCATATTTTTGTCGCCAATCAAATTCTCAAAATCAGCTCTCATCTCACGGTCGTAAATACAATCAATGGTGGAGGTTTTGTCAAAAAGAAAAGGGGTGCTCATCAATCCAAGCTCAGGAATGTTGGCCGAAATAACGGCTCCTGAAAATACACCGATGTCAACTCGGCCACGAGCAACCTGTTTATAAACATCATACTCGTTCCCTAGCTGTCCGCTCGGGTAAAGCTGTAAGATGAGTTCTCCGTTAGAAGCTTTCTTCACTCTATCACGCCATTTTTCCAAATGACTGAACCAAGGTGTTTTAGGAGGAGCAATGGTTGCGACTTTTAGCTTAGTAGCGCCTTCCACAGCACTAGCAGCTAACAGTGCGAAAGCCGTGGCGATTAATACCGACTTGTAGGCTTGTCTCATTCGAATTTTCCTCCCAATTGATTGGTCCAGTTATGGACGCCAGTTTCTTTTTACATTTGTAGTCCAACAGATTTTTCTAAACATTATGAGGTGCAATAAAATATGATAATTGATTTAACAATATTTGGATTGTTATTCTACTTAAGGTAGGTAAATATTAGTTTGTACGCAAGAAAAAGATTTAATGTGATTAGGAAAAACAATAAGTGAGTCCTTAATCCGAAAAAAATGAAGTCAGCGAAGCAGAAGTGCAGCAAAATCTTACAAAATAAAATATTGGCAGCGTCGGCCATTTTGTTTTCGGAGAAGGGATCCTCGAAAACCCACGTGAGTGACATTATTATGTTCTCGAGCATTTCAACTAGGTCGTTTTATCACGGTTTCAAAGACAAAATGGCTGTCTTCGTTGTTCTAGATACTTTTGAGTAGGAAAAACTTTTTCAAATTTTAAAAATACTATTTTTTACTAATGTTGGATTTATTTTATGCAGAATAATTTGTCGCAAATTTTACTAATTAGAATTTTGAGGTATATGGGTGGTATGCGCCCAACAGCAACTGTTTGATCACCCAAAGAGTGATGTTCTTAAAAAAAATATTTGGCGTAAGTAGTAAATTTGGAGTTTTGAATTATGAAAATATCTCTTGCGAAGATGGTGACGGCATTGGGTTTGTTAAATGCGGTGGCGCTGCTACTACTGGGAGGGGCTTTCTATTTTTACAATTTCTCCCAATCCGAGGTTACAAGGAGCCACGAAAGTAAATATCAATCATACTTGCTTGCGGACGAACTGCGTCAGAGTTCTGACGATCTAACGCGCCTAGCCAGAACATATGTTGTGTCTGGGGATCCCAAGTACGAAGTCCAGTATTTTGATATCCTTGACATTCGGAATGGTAAAAAACCAAGACCGGCAGAATACCATCGTATTTATTGGGATTTTATTGCAGCAGATTTACCTAAGCCACGCCCTGATACTGGAACTGTTGCGCTGAGCGATTTGATGCAAAAAGCTGGTTTTTCCAAAAAAGAATTCGAATTTCTTGCTAAAGCGCAAGCCAATTCCGATGGTTTGGTTGGGTTGGAAGTAAAAGCGATGAACGCTGTTAAAGGTCTTTTCGACGATGGAAAAGGGAATTATACGGTTAAAAAGGATCCAGATTTTAAACTTGCGAGAGATCTGCTCCATTCAGTCGACTACCATAAATATAAAGCAGATATTATGGCACCCGTTGATAGTTTTTTTGCTTCTCTAGAAATACGAACGAATGCAGCTGTTACAGCCGCAGAAGAACGTTTGAATTTTTTTGGAACGTTAGCAACAATTGGTTTGTTGATTGTGATCATTTCCGTCGCAATTACATTCTGGTTGGTCGTTAAACGGGTTATTCATAGCCTTGGGCGTATGCAAGAAGCGATGACTGAACTTTCAAATGAAAATATGGATTTTGAAATTCCAGAAGCTGATAGAGAAGATGAAATCGGCGAAATGGCAAGCGCAGTTCAATTCTTTAAAGATGGCATGCTGGAACGCCGGGCTCTTCGGGAAGAAGCCAGCAGCGCGGCAAAAGAGACCGCGATGAGAGAAGAGCGAGACCGCGTTCAAAAAGACGAGCAAGACGCCGAGCAACGTAAAAAAGAACAGACTGAAATCGATGCTAGAGAAAAGAGGGCGAAACGCATTTCAGACATGATTTCACTATTTGAGCAAAAGACTTCAAATTTGCTTAAAACTCTATCTGGTTCAGCTTCGGTCCTTCAAAATACAGCAAATTCAATGGTGACCACTGCCGATGACTCTCGTGAGTTATCAGCGACAGTAGCCGCCGCCTCTCACGAGGCGTCAACCAATGTACAAACTGTTGCTGCTGCGTCAGAAGAATTGACGTCCTCTATTCGGGAAATTAGCCGCCAGGTTCAACAAGCAAGTAGTGTCTCTGAAGATGCTGTGGTCGAGGCGACAAACAGTTCAAATTCTGTGTCCAATTTGGCTGATACAGCTCGCAAAATAAGTGAAGTTGTTGACATGATCAGCGATATTGCAGAACAGACAAATCTGCTGGCGTTAAACGCGACCATTGAAGCTGCGAGAGCTGGTGACGCAGGCAAAGGGTTCGCAGTTGTTGCGTCTGAAGTGAAAAGTCTTGCAAACCAAACAGCAAAAGCCACTGAAGAGATAGGGGCTCAAATTACCGATATGCAAAGTGCCTCCGATGCTGCGGTTTCGGCGATTGCAAACATTGGGGATGTCATTAAGTCCATCCGTGAAGCGACAGTGGGCATTTCGTCTGCTGTTGAAGAACAAAGTGCCGCGACAAACGAGATCTCTCGGAATGTTCAAGAGGCTTCTAAAGGAACAAACGAAGTTTCGTCAAAAATTGAAATGGTTTCTGAGAAATCGAACGAAACGGGCGCTGCTGCCAGTGAAGTTCTTTCAGCTTCATCTGAGCTAGATAAACTATCTAACGACTTGAGAACTGAGATTGAAGGGTTTCTTGAGGAAGTAGCTGCTGCGTAAAGTGCGATAAAGGTTGCAAGGCATTCAGTCACAGGGATGCCTTGCAGCTATATTCTATTAATTGTGCGCGGAATAAGTCCATAAGGCGTTCTATATTTTCAATCCCCACATAATTTGGCCGCGTGATGAAAGAAAGTGTCCTATGTGGACCTGGCTCGTTGAGTTTTAGCGCTCGTAAGTCTGAGCTTTCATATAACATTTGATCAAGCGCCATATGAGGAACCAATGTGGTTCCCATGCGCCCCGCAACCATCTGAACCAACGTGTTTAAACTTGTCCCAGCTAACGAATGATCCAAATCGATTGCCGGTAGTCGGCATGCTGACAAGGCATGATCCTTTAGGCAGTGACCATCTTTTAAAAGTAAAAGTCGCCTTGCGTCTAATTCCTTGCTGGTGATCATGGTCTGATTTTTACTGACGTCAGAAGCATGGGCAATGACATAAAAGTCTTCGTCCCAAAAATCAAAGGCATGTAATCCGGAATGGGCATAGGGCAATGCCAGTATTGCAGTGTCTATTTCGCCGCTACGAACCATTTCCACCAAAACATGAGATTGCTCTTCTGCAATAGTCAGTTTGAAATCTGGATATTGTCTGCGGACCTCTGGCAGAACTTTAGGTAGCAGGTACGGCCCGATGGTGGGAATTACACCAATTGTCATTGGATGGCCAAGTACAACACCTTTTTCTTGGCCCAGAAGATGGAGGCCATCAATTTCGAGTTTGATGTTTTTCGCTTTTTCGAGAACTTGCGCCCCTACCGAAGTTATCAAAACTTTTTTGTTGTCTCTTTCGAAAATCTGGACACCGAGTTGTTTTTCGAGTTCTGAAATCGCTGTGCTTAAAGCCGATTGAGAGACCGAACATAGCGCGGCTGCTCGCTTAAAGTGGCGCGTTTTCTCAACAGCAAGTGCATATGTCAGTTGTTTAAAAGAGATCATTTTATAGTTCTAAAAAATTGAACATCAAATTCAAATTTATTCATTTTACATTAATGACGCAAGTCCCTAAATTCCCAATCAACGTTAAAGCAGACGTTGAAAATTGAATATTCGTACAGCTTAGGAAACTTATAAAAAATGTCTATTATCAACCAAGAAATCCCTGAATTTACAACAGAAGCCTTCCATAACGGTGAGTTCAAAACGATCTCATCTGAAGATACAAAAGGCAAATGGTCAATTTTCATGTTCTACCCAGCAGATTTTACATTTGTTTGCCCAACTGAGCTTGAAGACATGGCAAATCACTACGAAGAACTTCAGGGTCTTGGTGTGGAAGTCTATGCAGTTTCAACTGACACTCACTTCTCACACGCAGCATGGCACGGTTCAAGCGCGGCAATCGGTAAAATCAACTACCCAATGCTGGGCGATGCGACACACACAATCTCTCGCGGTTTTGATGTGTTGATCGAAGAAGCCGGTCAAGCTCTTCGCGGCACGTTCCTTGCGAACCCAGAAGGCATTGTCAAAGTTGCTGAAGTACATGATCTTGGCATTGGTCGTTCAGCAAAAGACATGGTTCGTAAAGTGAAAGCTGCACAATATGTAGCAAACCACGACGGCGAAGTTTGCCCAGCTGCATGGGAAGAAGGCGAAGCAACATTGACACCAAGCCTCGACCTTGTTGGCAAAATCTAGTTTCGGTTAAATTGTAAGTGGGCGGCAGGTAGGTATTTCTGCCTGCCGCCAGTAAAAGAGTAGGCAGAAACATGTTAAATCCAGAAATCCTCGAAGCCCTAAAAGGCTACACCGCTAACATGTCAAACAAAGTGGCTTTGGTTCTGCAAACCGGTAATCATCAGAAACGCGCAGAACTCGTCAAGTTTTTGTCAGATTTTTCAACAGTATCCGCAAAGTTGACGTTTGAAGAGCGCGAAACAAATGGGCTCCTTCGAAGCCCTCTCAGCTTCATGATTGAAGTCGACGGTACGCCCAATGGTATCGTTTTCTCTGGAATTCCGGGTGGCCATGAATTCAATTCCATGGTCTTGGCGGTCCTTCATTCCTCTGGCACGGCGTTAAAACTTGACGATGGCATCAAGACTATTGTTGGCAACGTTCAAGAGGCATTGAAGTTTGAGGTTTTTGTAAGCTTGAGCTGTCACAACTGCCCTGATGTTGTGCAGGCGTTAAACCAGTTCGCTATTCTAAATCCTAATATCTCAACGGAAACGTTAGATGGTGGATTGTATCCAGAGGTTATTGAAGAGCGGAATATTCAAGGGGTTCCAACAGTTTTCCTAAACGGAAAAGTGTTTGCGAACGGAAAAATTGATACTGCGCAGTTGCTAGACAAATTAACAACAGAATTCCCACAGGCAGCGTCAGTAGCATCAGACGCTCCCGTCCTGCCATTGCAGGACGTAACGATCATTGGTGGCGGTCCTGCTGGTGTGGCAGCAGCAATTTATTCCGCTCGTAAAGGGTTGAACGTGACGATTGTTACCGACCGCATTGGCGGTCAGGTAAAAGATACCATGGGTATCGAAAATCTGGTTTCTGTTTCCAAAACAACAGGCCCTGAGCTCGTTGGTAATTTGATCACTCATATGAATGACTATGAAATTACGGTCAAAGAACATTTGCGGGTTGATCGGATCGAACTGGGCGCAGAAAAAACAATTACGTTGTCCTCCGGTGAGAAGATCCAAACAAAGACCATTATTGTAGCCACTGGTGCAAAATGGAGAGAACTTGGAATTCCGGGTGAAAAGGAAAATGTTGGAAATGGTGTCGCCTACTGCCCGCATTGTGATGGCCCTTTCTTTAAAGGAAAAGATATCGCAGTTGTTGGTGGCGGTAATTCCGGTATTGAAGCCGCGCTGGACCTTGCCGGAATTGTGAAGTCGGTGACGGTTTTCGAATTTCTTCCTGAACTGAAGGCGGATCAAGTTCTGATAGAACAAGCTGAAAAACGTGACAACATCAACATTTTAAAAAATGTTGCGAGCAAACAAGTTTTGGCAAGTGACGGTAGGGTTACTGCGCTGGAATATGAGGAAAGAGAAACAGGCGCAATAAAAACACACGATCTTGCGGGCGTTTTCGTTCAAATCGGCTTGCTGCCCAATAGTGAGTTTTTGAAAGATATCGTGGAGCTCACTCCTTACGGTGAAGTTGTCGTAAACGAGCGCTGCGAGACTAATGTCTCAGGCATTTATGCTTGCGGTGATGTTACGACAGTCCCCTATAAGCAAATTGTAATTGCCATGGGTGAGGGGTCGAAAGCGGCGTTATCTGCTTATGATTATTTACTGAAGTCCTAAATTTCACCCTGAACTCAATAAATTTAAAGATCCGCCGTGAGTCTAATAATTCACGGCGGTTTTTTTGTGAGAAAATTTAGACGGATTACATCATTTGGTGCGTTATATAAACTAGGGAACAATGGCGAGGAGACGGGTATGTCTGATGTAAATGCATTTATAGCCTTGAACAGGTTTGGATTAGGTGCGCGGCCCGGTGATCTTGAAACGGTTGTTGCAGATCCAGTTGGATGGCTCCGTGCCCAAGTATCAACACATGCGGCACTGGCTCCTGCTTTAAATGATCAGCTGAGCTCTTCTGATATTGTGAAGGATATATTTTCGGTTCGAAAGAAAAAAGACAAAGACCTATTCAACAAAACCAAAAAGAAATACCGGAAACATTTCAAATCTGAACTAGCCCGCCGTATGGGGCACACGGTCACTACAGAAACACCATTTGCGGAGCGGATGGTCGCTTTTTGGTCAAATCATTTTACCGTCTCCAGAACCAAAGCCATTACCGGCCCCATCCTGCCGGCGTATGAGCGTGAAGCCATCCGGCCTCATGTGTTTGGGAAGTTTGAAGATATGCTGCAGGCAGTGACCGGACATGTGGCCATGCTGTCTTATCTGGATAACACTAGATCCATTGGTGAAAATTCTGTGCGGGGAAAACGCCGAAAAAAAACCATGAACGAAAATTTGGCCCGTGAAATATTGGAACTCCATACGCTGGGCGTCAATGGAGGCTACTCTCAAAATGATGTTATGGAATTTGCCAAAACCTTAACGGGGTGGAGTTTTGGCGGTGTGCAAAGCCGGAAAGGGAAAAATAAAAAACCCATTCACGGTGATTTTGAATTCTTTGATGTGACCCATGAGCCGGGAAGCAAAACTATCCTTGGAAAAACTTATCAGGAAGATGGCGTTAATGAAGTCAAGCAAGTTTTGACAGATTTAGCAAGTCACCCATCAACTGCGAAGTTTATTGCAACAAAGCTCGTTCGGCATTTTGTCAGTGACGATCCGCCGGCCTCGGCTATTCGTCAAATTGAAGACGTCTTTATGAGAAGCGGAGGTGATTTGGCAGAAGTCAGTTCTGCTCTAATTTCTTTGCCGGAAGTTTGGGGAGATCCAATCCCAAAAATTAAAACACCTTACGAGTTGAACATCTCAGTTTTACGAGCTGTGGATGGCAAGCGCATCCCGTCTTATGTGTTGGCTAAAGGTTTGATCAGCATGAGGCATGATCCCTTCAACGCCCCGTCTCCGGCAGGTTGGCCTGACGTTGCATCTTACTGGATGTCTCCTGAAGCGTTAATGCGCCGCATCCAGTGGATGAAGACAGTGTCTACACGAATTTCGGGAGCAATTAAGCCTGAGATATTACTGGAACAGACAGTGGCGCCGGTTGCGTCTGAGCAGCTTCGGCTCATGATAGCGGGCGCCCCGTCCGCGGATGTTGGTGCGGCGCTCCTGTTTGCCAGCGCAGAATTTCAAAGGAGATGACCATGATTAACCGGAGAGATTTTATATGTGCATCAACAATGGCGGGGTTAGCTGCCACATTGGGCGGCTCCCGCGTTGCCTATGCGTCGGCTCCAAGCGATAATCGTTTTGTCATGATCATATTGCGCGGTGCGATGGATGGCTTACATGCAGTGCCGCCATTTGCAGATCGTGATTACAAACGGTTGCGCCCAAAACTTGCCATTAGAAACCCTGGAGAAAAAGGCGGTGCCCTTAATCTAGATGGTAGTTTTGGCCTACATCCAGCATTTAACGATCTTTTGCCGCTTTATAACAATAACGAACTTCTGTTTATACCCGCAACCTCCACCCGTTATCGAAACCGGTCACATTTTGATGGGCAGAATTTTTTAGAAAATGGGACAGGGGTACCCTTTGGCTCGAAAGACGGATGGCTTAACCGGGCTCTATCTCATTTGAACGAGGGGGATCAGAGGCTTGGGTTGGCACTGGGATCAAGCATTCCCTTGATATTGCAAGGAAGTTCAGGTGTTCAGTCGTGGGGAAAAAGCCCGTTTGGAGAGTTGAACGAAGATTTTCTGATGCGGCTGACCTATGCCTATGAAAATGATCCTTTGTTTTCTTCTGCGCTTTCTGTTGCACGCAACGCCCCCCAAATCGAAGGGATGGATGATGACGGGACAAAGAAAAAACGGAAGAAAGAGAGTGTTCCTTTATTTGCAAAAGCGACTTCCGAGTTGCTATCACGGAACGATGGGCCGCGTATTGCTGTGATGGAGATGACCGGGTGGGATACGCATTTTGGACAGCTGACAAGGTTAAATAAATTGTTTAAGCAGCTGGCGGACGTGATATTGCAGCTTAAATCCGGCCTTGGCCCTCATTGGCAAAAAACACAAATCCTTGTTGTGTCTGAATTTGGAAGAACAGCCGCTGAAAATGGCAGCGGAGGAACAGACCACGGCGTTGGCGGATTGGCCATGTTTGCTGGCGGTAAGATAAACGGTGGACGGGTGCTTGGAAAGTGGCCGGGATTATCACAATCGGCTTTATTTGAAAATCGGGACGTTCGCCCAACGACAGATCTTGAAAGTATCTTTAAAGCAGTTTTGCTTAATCATTATGGCCTTGTGGAAAATATAGTGGAAGATCAAATATTTCCCAACAGCCGAAAGTTGAAGTCTTTAACGGGTTTGAGTTTGTAGTCTAGAAAATAGAAAGTGCGCTCTAGAACAAGTCTTGTTTAGGGCATAAGTTTAATGCTCATTGAAGCAAAAGTGTTATTTCAGAGATTGATTCGAATTATTGTAATATAAATATTACCTTTGGTTTGTTTAAGGTAATAAAATTATATCTTATACTATAATTTAGTCTAAATAAGTAATGAATAATAGATAGTGAAATATTACTATTGTTCGTAATTCCAGTTTGTTTACAGATTAGGAGATAATTTTAATAATACTTGAATTTAAGTCTGCTTCACGGAATACTAATCTTCATTGGCCAGTTGCTTAACTGTTCCAAAGGATATCTCCCCTCGATATCCGACCCTAGTATCAAGTAGTGTGATTAGTATTAAGTACCAGTACCAAGTATCCGTTGGTTGCGTAAGTTGTAAAAGTATTAGTACCGAGTAGTTGCGTAATTAACATTAGTATTATGTACCCGATTACCCCACTGGAATGTTGTCCATTTCCAGATGATATTATGATCCCGGCACATCCCCCCCCGTGCCGGGTCATTTTCATTTAGATCCTTTTCATTTAGTCTTTATTTTTCGAGCTTAGCAAATCTCGCAAATTGTGAAGATAGGCGTCTTTCACATTTATCTCATCTAAATGATCAACAGTATTCTCTAGGTACTCTCGGCAAGTTCCAAGGTAGCCTTCTCCCTGCTCCAGGCGTTTTAGAGTTTCCTCTTCGGTCAAATCGGTTACATAGCGTGAGTGTTGCTTGTTCACAATGAAGGTGAGCCCATGTACCATTTTTTCCTGAAGCTTAATCTGCCCCCAATGAGGGTGGTAGGCACCCGACAGCATTTCCCGCATCCACAGGATACGAGTTTCACTGTCTATGTCTTCAGGCTTGATTAGAAACGCACAGCCATCACAATGACCGCCAGTATCGAGAGCGAGCATAATTCCAGGTTTATCAACACTGCCACGTCCCATATTTAGATGAAGGCAGAAATGTCGGCGAAATCCCTCCAATTTTGCAGGTTCACAAGCCACAAAATTAAAGGCAGGATTCCATAACAGGGAGCCATATCCGAAAACCCAAAGTCCTTCGCTTGGGATTGTTGCGGTTTCTAGGAAAGTTTGCCGACTTTCCTCTCTGGCCTCGTGAGTGAGTGCTTCATACGGGCCATGTGTTCGGGCTTCTGCGATCAAGGCATCGATCCGTTCTGGGGTAAAATCTTCACGCGAGAGCATTTGTCGATATCCTATGTTGTTTGGTCAGCTTAAAGGGCGAGCTTTTCACTTTTAAGTTCGAGATAGATGGGCTCGAGTTCTTTGGCCAGAGCCGTTTGTTCTTTGGTTAGGTAGACATCTTTATGGACATAGTCAGCAAAACCTGTAGAGGCTTCAACAGCATTATACCAGTGAGATCCCCAAACACCATCTTCAGGACGGCGACCAGAGGGCCAGCCCAACATATGATCATAGAAATCAATGTCACAGGCCTTGCACAATTTTTGAAGCATATTCTTTGGGGATTTTTGAATGTCTTCGCCTTCTACGATCACTGGTTTTGTTTTGGCGTGCTTACCAAAATATTCGAACAACCTTAATTGTTGGCGAAAGCCTGTCGCTTCGGCATCCACTTGATCCCATTTTTTAGAAAAAGAGGCAATGACAAGCCTTGGGTCCCGAATAAGGAAGCAATGGGTATGCGATGCCATTTGAGATAAGTCGATATGGGGAAGCATATGTTGCGTCATATGCTTCAAGTATAGAACTTCTGTGCCATGGGGGTGAGGGGCATCTAATTGTGACTGGACATCTTGCCAACGATGCGGCTGTGTTTTGAGGATCGCGTCGCGCATCGGATGTTGAAGGCCTGTGCTCTTCAGATAATGGGCATAAAATGGCTCATCAATAGCCGAGCAATCGGGACGATTGCCAAAGGACCTCATCATTGCAGTCGAAATGTTGCGTGGCCCTGACCACATAGATAACCGGGTAAGAGGCCAGTTATTCACTATGACTCCTCCGAAAAAAAATGGCGAATACCGAAGTATTCGCCAAATATGCCTTAAAGACCCAGTATCAGTTTTGCCATGATATTGCGTTGAATTTCGTTGGACCCACCGTAAATAGAGACTTTCCGTGCATTGAAAAATCGCGGTGCGACCCCACTGGCGTAATCAGCTCCTAATGGTTCTTCATTTTGACCCGCCCTAAGTGGAATAAAGGGTAGGGAATAATTTCCGACCGCCTCAAGCGCGAGCTCGACCACTTCTTGATAAAGGTCAGTTCCGCGGCATTTCATGAGAGATGATTCCGGTCCCATATTCTGGCCAGAACTTAACTTGCTCAAAATCCGAAGTTCCGTCATTTCGAGGGATTGAATACTAACTTCAAGTTTCGCAAGTTTTGCTTTGAAGGAAGGATCGTTAAGAACTGGTTCTCCGCCAGCCATTTCGGTTTTAGCAATATGTCGTATTTTTTCAGCACCGCGTTTTAGACGGCCTGCATACGCATTGCCGCGTTCAAACTCCAAAAGATATTTGGCGTAAGTCCAACCTTTGTTGATCTCACCAACGAGGTTTTCTTTGGGCACAACAACATCATCAAAAAATACTTGATTGACCTCTTGAGCACCTTTTACAGGGAGATCTAA
>CAJXWA010000023.1 GCA_913062525.1 uncultured Alphaproteobacteria bacterium
GTTATTATCTACCTGATCGCAGTGAGTTCGAGGCCTGTTGGCCTGCGTTGCGCGCGGCGTTCGATGTGGCAAAGCCAGCCGCAACTATGATCGAGACACGTTTGATGAATGACGACATGAAAATTGAAATCGAAGTGACTGCCAAACGCTAAGAAATTATATTTTTTATTAAACTTGGAAGTTTTGAAATTTCATCCAGTTGCCTAAACCGAGCATTCTGCACGGGCGCATCCGCGCGCTCTACGGCCCAGTCAAAACTGGACGGAATATAGACGCCCCATGCGCCGGCTTCAATAGCTGGTATGACGTCTGATTTGAGAGAGTTCCCGATCATCATACTTCGCGCAGCTCCATCTCCGAATTGGTCAAAAATCCGCTGATAGGTTTTCTCAGTCTTGTCACTGACGATTTCAATGGCGTCAAAAAAGTCACCAAGGCCTGATTGCGCGAGCTTTCGTTCCTGATCGAATAAATCGCCCTTTGTGACCATAACAACTCGGTATTGATCTTTAAGCTCCTGTAGAACCTCTTCCACGTTTGGAAGCAAGGTTGCAGGATGATCTTTCATTTCCCGGCCAGCGTTCAGGATCTCTTGTATGACGGATGCAGGTACTTCGCCGCGGGTGACTTCGATGGCGGTTTCAATCATCGACAGTGTGAAGCCTTTGATACCATACCCATAATACTGAAGGTTCTTCCATTCTGTATCGAGTAGGGATTTATACAAACTCTCTGCAGGGGCATAATCTTTTAGAAAATCCGTAAACCGTTCCTGAGTGAGCACAAAGATATGCTCATTCTCCCAAAGTGTATCGTCTGCGTCAAAGGCGATTGTTGAAAGCGGCATCGGGCAGTCCTTCTAGGATGATAAACGAGGGCAGCGAACTTAAGCACATAAAGGGCGGGGCCTAAAATAAAAACCATTGCCCTTTTTCTATTTCTATAACACAAGAGTGGGATGGTTAAAAATCTTTCCGAAAATATGCGGGGTGCCTTTTTCATGGCAACCTGTATGGCGGCATTTGGTATAAATGATGCGCTTATTAAGTCATCGTCTGAGCATTTTACGCTAGTTCAGACAATCTTTATTCGCTCAATCTTTACCAGTGTCTTGTTGTTGATTTTTGCTTGGCGGCAAAAGGCCTTCCAAGTTGATATCTCGCTACGAGATTGGAAACTTATCGGCTTTAGAATGGTTGGCGAAATTATTGGCGCCTATTTATTCCTCTATTCTATTTTTAATATGCCCCTTGCCAACGCCACGGCCATATTACAATCCATGCCGCTTGCCATAACATTAGGAGCGGCTCTTTTCCTGAAAGAAGATGTGGGTTGGCGCAGGTACGTGGCTGTGCTTATTGGCTTCTCCGGCGTTTTAATCATTGTCCGTCCGGGGACAGAGGGATTTAATTCCTTCTCGTTCTTTGCGCTCGGGGCTGTGGTCCTCTTTGTCTGCAGAGATTTAACTACTCGGAAAATCTCGAAAACAATTCCATCGTCCATGGTTTCGTTCGTGACATCTCTTGGGATTATGGTGACGTCTGCGTGCCTTCTACCGTTTATAGAATGGCGGCCTGTAACTGTGGAAAATACATCTATATTGGTGGCTGCATCACTATTCGTGATTGTTGGTTATATTTTGAGTGTGAGCGCCATGCGAACGGGAGATATTGGTTTCGTCTCCCCGTTTCGCTACACCATCCTTTTATGGTCTATTGTACTTGGTGTTATCGTCTTTGGTGATATCCCAGATGCATGGACCATCGTTGGCAGTACAGTTGTTGTTGTTACCGGCACTTACACCTTCTACCGGGAACGAAAACGACAGAAAGATGCGGATTTAGTTTTGAAGAAAGAAGCTTCGTAACCGCTCTGCATATTCAACATGAGTATTGGCGTTATCCAACGTCTCAAGGGCGGTATCGGCCACGCCTTCTGGAATGACCCTTCCGCGCCGCGCTTCTAGCAGCGCACGGCTGAATTCAAGTGTGTGTTCGGGGTGTGGTTGCAACGAGAAGCAGGTGTCTGAATATCTGAGGCCTGCATGCTCGCAGAAATCCGACGTATGTGTTGTTGTACTGTCGTTAGGGGGCTCCATGACTTGGTCCTGATGGAAGGCGAGCAATCTTGCTTTGTCGCCAGTTTCCAAATCGTTGTATTCGTGAACGCCAATCCCCCAGCCTGAGGGATGCTTTTCAACTCGGCCGCCCATGGCCTGTGCCATGATTTGATGGCCAAAACAGATTCCCATCGTTGGAACGCCGCTTTCAATCAAGCTACGGATGAAGCCTTCTAAAGGTTTGATCCAGCTGTGCTCTTCATATACGCCGTGAACGGAACCTGTGATAATCCATCCGTCGCAGTCATTTGGTGAAGCCGGAATAACGCCGTCCACAACGGGATATACGTCATAAGAAAATACATCACGACCAAGAAGATCCATGAACATTTCAGGGTATTCACCGAAATTTTGGTTAAGATTTCCGGTAATTCGCCCGGTTTGCAGGACGCCAATTTTCTTCGATTTTTCGAGTGTCATTTATAAACTTCTACCTAAAACTAAAGCACTTTTTCAACTTGAACAGCACAGTATTTCACTTCTGCAATTTTTCCAAATGGATCAAGTGCGTCGTTCGTAAGAATATTGGCGGCTGCTTCTGCAAAACAAAACGGAATAAAGATCATACCTTGCTGAATAGCACCATCTGCACGGACTTTGATCCGAAGTTCCCCGCGCCGTGAACGGACATCAACAAACTCACCTGAAGAGATTTCCAAGTCCTCCATCATCGCAGGGGACATCTGCACCGTTGGCTCGGACTCTACAGCATCCAGAATAGTTGCGCGGCGGGTCATCGAGCCCGTATGCCAATGTTCGAGTAATCGGCCAGTTGTGAGAATGATCGGATAGTCTTTATCTGGAACTTCGTCAGGGGAAATGAGTTCGGCGGGTACAAACTTTCCGCGTCCTGATGCCGTTGGGAAGCTATCGGTAAACAATAGAGCTTGCCCTTTATCGTCTAGGGATTTGCATGGATATGTAATTACGTTTTCTTGCTCCAACCGCTCCCACGTCATGCCCTCAATGCTACTCATAACTTTGGTCATTTCCGTAAATACTTCGGAGGGATGCGAGTAAGTCCAATTGAGTTCAAACCGATTAGCAATCTCCTGAATAATCCACAAATCCTGCTTTGCATCACCGGGAGGGGCGACCGCCGCTCGTCCCATTTGGACCTGCCGATTAGTATTGGTGACAGTCCCATCTTTTTCAGGCCATGCAGACGCCGGTAAAACAACATCGGCGTAGGCGGCTGTTTCTGTCAGGAAAAGATCTTGGACAACTAAAGTATCCAGCATGCAAAGAGCTTCTCTGGCATGGGTCACATTTGGATCGGACATGGCTGGGTTCTCGCCCATGATATACATGCCGCGAATATTTCCCTCATGAATATCTTCTGTGATTTCAACAACGGTTAGACCTTTGTTTGGATCAATCGTCGCTCCCCAGAATTCTTCAAATTTGGCCCGAATTTCAGGGTCTTCAACAGACTGATAATCCGGTAAGAACATGGGGATCAAGGCAACATCAGATGCGCCTTGGACATTGTTTTGTCCGCGCAGTGGATGCAGGCCGGTTCCGGGTCGGCCGATTTGTCCGGTCATCATGGCTAGGGAGATCAGGCACCGAGAATTATCTGTGCCGTGAACATGCTGACTGATCCCCATACCCCAAAAAATGATACTGGCATTTGCCGTTGCAAATAACCGGGCGACTTCTTTTATAGTCGTCGGATCAATTCCTGTTTTGGGTGCCATGGCTTCTGGCGAGAACCCTTTTAAGTGTTCTTTCAGTGCCTCATAATCTTCAGTGGAATTTTCAATGTAGGCGAGGTTCGTCAGGTTTTCTTCTGCGATGACATGCATTATCGAATTGAGTAGCGCAACGTCTGATCCCGGTTTTTCTTGTAAATGGTAGGTGGCGTGGCGTGTTAGGTTTTGTTTGCGTGGATCAATAATGATCAGTTTGGTGCCTTTCTTCGCGGCATTCTTGAAGAACGTCGCGGCAACGGGATGATTGACCGCCGGGTTTGCCCCAATGATGATAATGACATCAGCATTTTCAGCTTCATTGAAGGGAGCGGACACAGCACCCGATCCAACGGTTTCAAGCAAAGCTGCCACAGACGATGCATGACAAAGGCGGGTGCAATGATCCACATTGTTGGTCTCAAACCCTGTGCGGATGAGTTTTTGAAACAGGTAAGCCTCTTCGTTTGATCCTTTTGCAGATCCAAATCCAGCAAGGCCGTGAGGGCCTTTTTCTGCTTTCACCTTTTTAAGACCGTTAGCTGCAACCTCTAACGCCTCGTCCCATGTTGCTTCACGGAAATGGGTGAGTGGGTTTGCAGGGTCAAGGTCGCTGATATCACTTTTGGCGATGCCGTCTTTTCGAATGAGAGGTTTGGTCAACCGCTCAACATTATGGATGTAATCAAATCCAAAACGTCCCTTAACGCATAGTCGTTCTTCGTTGGCCGGGCCATCTCGACCGTCCACAGAGATAATTTTGTCGTTCGCCACGTTATAGGTCAGTTGGCATCCGACACCGCAAAACGGGCATATGCTGTCAACTTTTCGGTCAATTTTCGAAGCTGACATCCATGATTTTTCAAGAAGCGCACCGGTGGGGCAGGCTTGAACGCATTCTCCGCATGCAACGCAACTGCTGCTTTCCATATCATCGTCAAAATCAAAAATGATTTTGGCATCTGCGCCTCGGCCAGCCATACCAATTACGTCATTTACTTGTACTTCGCGGCAGGCGCGGACGCATAAATCGCAATTGATGCAAGCCTCAAGGTCGACAGCCATTGCAGGGTGCGAGATATCAGCCGCATAATTTGAGGTTCTTTTGTTAAACCGGCTTGTCGTTTGCTCTAAAGACGTCGCAATATCCCAAAAATGACTGTCAGGATCAGGACTTTCTTCTTGGGCAGGTTGATCGGAGACGAGTAGTTCAATCACCATTTTCTGGGCTTTTGTAGCGCGCTCAGATGCCGAATTGACCACCATCCCGTCCGTAGGTTTGCGCATACAACTTGGTGCGAGAACTCGCTCGCCTTCAATTTCGACCATGCAAGCGCGGCAATTACCGTCGGCACGAAAACCAGATCGGTCTGAGTAGCAAAGATGCGGAATTGTTGTTCCTGCGTCTTTTGCAATTTTCCAGATTGATTGACTGCCATCGGTATGGATTTGTTCGCCGTTCAAGGTGAAGGAAATAGTCTCGCTCATGATATTTCCTCCGGAAAATATTTCATTAGTCCTAGCAACCCGTTCGGCGCGGCCTGACCTAATCCACAAATGGACGCATCCTGCATGACATCACTGAGGTCTTGAAGCAGATCGAGATCCCAATGGTCTCCGTTCATAATCGTTACCGCTTTTTCAGTTCCTGACCGACAAGGTGTGCATTGGCCGCAGCTTTCATCTTCGAAAAAGCGCATTAGGTTTCTTCCGACCTCTTTAAAGTCATCTTGGTCAGACAACACGATGACAGCAGCCGATCCAATGAAGCAGCCGTGTTTTTCAAGAGATCCAAAATCCAGTGGGATATCGGCCATATTTGCAGGTAAAATTCCCCCTGAAGCACCGCCTGGAAGATAGGCTTTGAATTGATGTCCTTCTTTCATGCCGCCGCCAAACTCATTGATGAGTTCTGATGCTGTAATGCCCGCAGGGGTTAAATAAACGCCTGGACTGTTCACATGGCCGGACAGAGAGAAGGTTCGAAAACCGGTTGATCCATTTCTGCCGTCTGTTTTGTACCAATCGGCTCCTTTTTCCAAAATTTCTGGAAGCCAGTACAAAGTTTCAATATTATTGATAAGTGTTGGTTTTCCAAACAAACCAACATGTGCTGGAAAGGGAGGTTTCTGTCGGGGAATAGCCCGTTTTCCTTCCAAGCTTTCCAGCATCGCGCTTTCTTCGCCGCAAATATACGCCCCCGCGCCGCGCCTCATTGAAATTCTACGTCCATTGTTCAGGCCCGTTTTTTCAATGGTAGAAATCGCATCGCGCAAAATTGCTGCGGTATCAGGATATTCATCGCGGAGGAAAATAAAAATCTCATCAGCATCAACAAGCTCGGCTCCGATTAGCATGCCTTCCAAGAATTGAAAGGGGTTGCTGTTCATGTAATATCTGTCTTTGAACGTGCCGGGCTCACTTTCGTCTGCGTTTACAGCCATATAACGAGGGCCGGGGACTGATCTCACTGAGGTGATTTTCATGGCATGAGGGAAACCGGCACCGCCGAGGCCGCGGTGACCACTATCTTTAAGTTTACCGATAAACTCAGGTATTAAGTCGGTGTTTTCTTGTAGTCGTTTTAAATGTGAAAAGCCGCCGGAATTACAGTATTCATCAAATGGCAGCGCCGTGGTTGATATGGTGGAGGGCGGCAGCTCTCCGGTTTCCCTTTCATCCAAAACGGTAAGTGTTTGTTCCACAGTTGCATGTTCAATGTATGTGTCACCAATGCGGACAACTGGTGCGGTGTCGCATCTTCCCATGCAAGCGCCATGGGTGACTTTGACGCCGGAAGAGGCGCTTTTTTTAAGAGCGCTTGTAAGCGCTTCACTGCCCGCAAGGCAACAAGATAGACTATCGCATACCTTCACAGTAATAGGCGGGGCAGGTGCGTCATCTTCGACCACACTGAAATTATGATAGAACGTGGCTACCTCATACACTTCTGCCTGTGACAGCCGCATTAAGTCTGCAAGGGCTGCCAAGTGGTTTTTCTGAAGTTGGCCGAACTTATCCTGAAGAATATGCAAATTCTCAATAAGCTGATCTCGCTCCAATCCACGTCCATCCAGTAAACCATCAACGGCCGAGCGGGCAGATGGTTCGACTTGTCGGCCGCGGGCATGAAAACGGCCTTTGCCGGATTTTCTGGCCTTGCCTGGAGCCTTTGGTGTTTGGTTGAATGAGCTGGAAGAAGTCATATCTACTTACCCTTAGTGGACCGTTCACGAGACTCAACTATCTCTTTTTCGGTTACACGAACTAGTTCAAGTCCGCCAATAATTAGCTGTTTTCCGGCATGTTCGAAATTAACAGTAATGCGGTCGACGACAGCAGATTGGACTTGTCCCAAGCCCCAGCCAGGCTCGCGAGTGTGGCGGACATACTGGCCCGGAGAAAAAAACGTCATCATAATTGGATCACTTGGTTGATTGTTGGGGGTAGAGTGTAGCAAAATGTTTCGAACAGGACAAAAAAAGTTCCTGCGCATCTATAAATGCAACAATGATAGTTTGGAAGACAATGATAGATCTAAAACTTACGGCCTTGATGAGCTCGAAACTTTGTCATGACATTATTGGTCCTGTCGGTGCCGTCAATAACGGTATTGAACTTTTGCAGGATGAAAGTAATGCTGATATGCGCGATCAGGCCGTCGCTTTGATAAGTCAAAGTGCTGGTGAAGCAGCTGCACGCTTACAGTTTTATCGTTTGGCTTTCGGCCTTGCGAGCGGCATGGGTGCGGATGTGTCTCTTCGTGATGCACGAACGTTATGCCGAACACATATGTCTTATGGAAAAGTTGAATTGGATTGGCCCGATGACGCAGGTGGTGCTGAGAATATGTCGAAAGATGGGATCAAAGTTCTTTGCAACTTGGCAACCATTTCGGCAAGTGCCTTGCCAAGGGGCGGCAAACTTACAATTTCAGGCAATGTAAGTGAAAATGGATGGGATTTTGAGTTTCATGCCAGCGGCCCGCGAGCCGGTTTGCGTGAAGATGTCATGAAGACATTGCTTGAGGGATATGATGAAGATCAGCTCACGGCTCAAAATGTTGGCGCGCAATACCTGATGGCAATTTGTGCCAATAATAACTTCGATATCTCCATCTCAAAAATGGAAGAAGACATCACTGTTATTAATGCTAAGTCGATGTAATTTTTCTGCTTCTATGGCTGATTGCGGGAGTATTTTTTGAGGTATTCCCTCCGTTGCAAATCAATAAGTTCATATGCTTTCCTAGTTATACCTGTGTTTTGAATAAAATTTTACTAACTTTTCAGTTTCTGTTGTTCCTCCCATTAACCGTAACTGCTTGTTAACCTCTTTGGCGCATTCTGTGGCAATTGGATGGCATGAGTTCATTTATTATGTGAGCCTGCAAGTGCGGGGAGAAAGCAACGCCATGGATGATCTGTTAAGTGAGTTTTTAACTGAGACCAACGAGAATATTGGGATTGTGGATGCGGCACTAGTAGCCCTTGAACAGAACCCAGATGATGGTAGTCAAATTGATAACATTTTCCGCCTTGTTCATACCATTAAGGGAACATGTGGATTTCTAGGATTACCTCGGTTGGAAGCGGTTGCCCATGCCGGTGAGAATGTTCTCGGTAAAATCCGTGATAAAGAATTAGATGTCGATGCGGACGTTGTTACAATTATTTTGGAAGCAATGGACGTTATCAAAGAGCTTCTGGAATCGTTAGAACAAACAGAAGAAGAACCTGATGGCAACGATGCAAATTTGATTGCGCGCCTGAATGATGTTGCATATGGAACGTCTTCCGCCACATCCGGGGATGCTTCCAATGTTGTTGGACTTGTCAACGAAGTCACTGAGGCTGATTTAGAAGCTGCATTTGCTGCTGCTGATGGGCCGGGAGAAGATGCTCCCATTGAGCCAATTATTTCCACAGAAGTAAGGCCTGGTGAAGTCAGTGAGGCTGATTTAGAAGCCGCATTTAACTCAGCGCCTGGACCAGATGATTTCGAAGCGCCGGTTTTGGAAGCTGAGCCGATTGTAGAGGCTGCTGTTGCCACAATACCCAAGGCTGATAAAAAGAAAGCGCCTGTCACGGATCAAGCGCCAAAAGAAACATCTCTCGCAAATCAAAGTATTCGCGTAAATGTCGAATTGCTTGAAGATCTCATGACTATGGTCAGTGAGTTGGTATTGACACGGAACCAGTTACTTCAGATGGTTCGGGGAATGGATGACAATGAGTTTACTGTTCCCCTGCAGCGCCTGAGCCACGTAACAACTGAGTTACAAGAAGGCTTAATGAAAACCCGCATGCAACCGATCGGAAACGCTTGGTCGAAATTGCCGCGTATTATTCGGGATTTGAGCCACGACCTTAACAAGAAAATTGATTTGGTGATGCATGGTGCGGAAACGGAACTTGATCGTCAAGTTCTGGAAATGATTAAAGATCCTTTGACGCATATGGTTCGAAACTCAGCCGATCATGGCCTTGAAACTCCCGCCGATCGTTTGGCTGCGGGCAAAAAGGAAACCGGCCGGGTTATTCTCGATGCATATCATGAAGGCGGACATATCATCATTACGATTACAGATGATGGCCGTGGTCTGAACAGTGACAAAATTAAAGCTAAAGTCCTTGAAAATGGCTTGGCAACTGAATCTGAATTGGAAGCCATGGGCACCCAGCAAATTCAGAATTTCATTATGCGTCCCGGTTTCTCTACTGCTGAAAAAGTAACGAATGTTTCCGGACGCGGCGTGGGTATGGATGTTGTTCGCTCCAACATTGAGAAAATTGGCGGCACTGTTGAGCTGAAATCTGAAGAAGGTAAGGGCTCAGTCTTTACCATCAAGATCCCGCTCACTCTGGCAATCGTTTCTGCATTGATTGTTGAATGTGCCGGCGAGCGTTTTGCTGTCCCACAAATCAGTGTTGTTGAACTTGTTCGCGCGTCAACTGATGGGCGCAGTGACAACACAATCGAATTGATTAATGAAGCGCCAGTCCTCAGGCTGCGCGATAGACTTCTTCCACTGATCCATCTTAATGATATTCTGAAACTTGAAACAGCCGCTGACGAAGTCGCTGAGAAAAGTGAAGTTAAAGGTGACGAAGAGTTTATTATCGTAACTCAAGTTGGCGCATACACGTTTGGTATCGTTGTCGATCGCGTATTCGATACTGAAGAAATCGTGGTTAAGCCAGTCGCCCCAATCTTACGCCATCTGTCCATCTTCTCCGGAAATACAATTCTTGGTGATGGCAGTGTGATTATGATCCTTGATCCAAATGGTATTGCTGCTCAAACGGGTGAAAATGTCGTAGGTGATCACAGGTTCGAAGAAGAAATGCGAAAAGACACAACTGAAAATGACAAAGTCGCAATGCTGATTTGTCACGCTGGCGGCAAAGAGCCAAAAGCGGTGCCGCTTTCTCTGGTTGCACGCCTTGAAGAAGTCGATGTCGACACCATCGAGCGGACAAATGAGCAGATGGTCGTTCAGTATCGGGGCAAGATTATGCCTCTTGTTACTTTGACCGATGATGCAAAAGTTGCTGAAAAAGGCCGCCAACCTATTCTTGTATTCACGGATAATGATCGGACAATGGGTCTCGTTGTTGATGAGATTGTTGATATTGTGGAAGACCATCTAAACGTTGAAATGGCCTCTAATGTCGATGGTATGATTGGCAGCGCTGTCATTCGGGAAAAAGCCACGGACATTATCGATGTGGGATACTATTTGCAGAAATGCTTTGGTGACTGGTTTAGTACTGGTGAAACAGCTGCGTTTGGGAGCGAAAGTTCTTCGCAGCGCGTGCTGTTAGTGGACGATAGTCCGTTCTTCCGGAATATGCTTGTACCACTCCTCTCTGTTGCTGGATACGAAGTCAGTACTGCAGAGAACCCTTCAGAAGCACTGGAAATGCGGGAAGCGGGTAAAGCATTCGATATAATCGTTAGTGATATTGAAATGCCCGGCATGGATGGTTTTCAATTTGCCGAGGAAGTCCTTAACGACGAACGCTGGGCAGATACGCCAATTATCGCTCTTTCCTCTCACACGACACCCCAAGATTTCGATCGTGGGCGTCAGGTTGGCTTCTCCGATTACGTAGCAAAATTTGATCGAGACGCATTAATGAACACATTATCCCAAACTTTGCGTGCCGGTGGAGGTGCTAGATGAGTAATTATGACGTGCAAGAATATGTCACTGTAACAATAGCTAACCAAATGTTTGGTATCCCCGTTTTGCAAGTTCATGATGTGCTCGGTAGCATCAATTTAACGACCATTCCTCTGGCTCCGCCAGAAGTCGCTGGAGCGCTAAATTTACGAGGACGTATCGTCACTTGTATCGATGTTCGTAAACGCCTCGGCTTACCTGCACGGGATGATAGCGGCCAGCGGATGAGCGTTGTCGTGGAACATCATGGTGAACCCTATGCGCTGTTGATTGACACGGTGGGCGAGGTTTTGAACCTGAAATCTGAACAGCTTGAAATGAACCCAGCGACGCTTGATCCTCGTTGGCGCGAGGTTTCTTCCGGAATTTACCGAACGCAAGATAACCTCCTTGTTATCTTACAGATCGAACGGTTACTTGATTTCGCAGGTAACGCAAGCGCAGCTGCATAATAACATTTGAGAACGAGAGATAGCATGGCCTCATGTCTAATTGTAGATGACTCTAAAGTAGTTCGTATGGTTGCCCGGCGGATCTTAGAAGATTTAAAATTCGAAATCCGGGAAGCCGAAGACGGAAAAGGCGCACTGGATAGCTGTCTGAATGAAATGCCAGACGTGATCTTACTCGATTGGAATATGCCGGTGATGAACGGAATTGAATTTCTGCGAGAACTCAGAGCTTCAGACGGGGGCGACGGACCAGTCGTGGTTTTCTGTACTACTGAAAATGATATGGCACATATTCGGGAAGCTATTTCTGCAGGTGCAAATGAATATATTATGAAACCATTTGACCGGGCCATAATCGAAGCGAAATTCTCTCAAGTAGGAGTGCTCTAGTGTATCAACTGGGCGATCCGGAGATAAAAAAGGCTAAATCTAGTATGCAAAGTCCGTATCGGGTGATGATCGTTGACGACTCCGCGGTAATAAGAGGTTTTATAGCCCGTTGGTTAAAAGAAGAGAGTGACATAGAAGTCGTTTCGTCTGTTAGCAATGGTGTTTATGCCCTTCGCGAGTTTGAAAAAAGCCGGCCTGAAGTCGTTATTCTGGATATTGAAATGCCAGAGATGGATGGAATGACAGCACTCCCGAAACTGATTGCATTGGATCCCAACGTTAAGGTGATAATGGCGTCTACTCTGACTTTGAGAAACGCAGATATCAGTATGAAGGCGTTGGCAAAAGGGGCCGCAGAATATATTCCAAAACCAGAGAGTACACGCAAGGCTGGAGAAAAAGAAACGTTCCAACGGGATCTTGTCTCAAAAATAAAAATACTAGGTGCTAGTCGCCGGCGAGTTTCTGGAGAGAAATCACCTACTGGGATTAAGGTTTCTGTTGCCGCGCCCGTAAAGACTAGTAGAAGCCCTGAAAACGGTGGTTTGTACAGAGGTACACCCATCCAGTTAAGACAATTCCGCGGCGCATTTTTACCAAAAGTTCTTGCTATTGGCTCCTCTACTGGCGGCCCTCAAGCATTATTTGCATTATTTGAAGGGTTGAAAGGGAAAATATCTCTTCCAATTTTCATTACGCAACATATGCCTCCAACCTTCACTGCAATTTTGGCTGAACATCTTTCTAAGATTTCTGGAATGAAATGTGCGGAAGGGGTGGACGGTGAAATTGTTCAAAATGACCGGGTTTATTTGGCGCCCGGTGATTGGCATATGACAGTCGTTAAGGATGGTGCGGACGCAAAAATAAGTCTGAACCAAAATCCACCAGAAAATTATTGCCGACCGGCAGTTGATCCAATGTTGAGAAGCCTTGGTGATGTTTATGGAGGTCGTATTTTGACCGTCATATTAACCGGCATGGGACATGATGGTAAAAATGGGTGCGAGCAAATCGCTGAGTCAGGTGGATATGTAATCGCTCAAGACGAAGAATCAAGTGTTGTTTGGGGGATGCCGGGTGCAGTGGCAACCTCTGGACTATCAAACGCAGTATTGCCCTTAACGAGTATACCGGCAGCTGTTGAAAATGCGTTGACAGGGAGACCTTCATGAATAGCCAGGACTTCCAGCTTTTAAGTGGGATCGTGCGAGATCGGTCGGGGTTAATTCTGACTGAAGATAAAGTTTATTTGCTAGAAAGCCGTTTAGTCCCACTAGCACGGCAACGTGGACTGAACACACTTTCGGATCTCGCAAATGAACTGCGACGCGGCAATGATGAGAAGCTGAAAGAAGATATCACTGAAGCAATGACAACGAATGAGACGTTTTTCTTTCGTGACAACAAACCGTTCGATATCTTTAAGCAGTCTATTCTCCCACATCTTTTGGAAACTAGATCTTCCCGCAAAACGTTACGTATTTGGAACGCAGCTTGTTCAACTGGGCAGGAACCGTATTCCGTTGCCATGTTGCTCAAAGAAGAAGCGGCCAAAATGGCAGGGTGGCGCGTTGAGATTTTGGCAACTGATATTTCTAATGAAGTTTTGGAAAAAGCTAAATCGGGTCTGTACTCTCAATTTGAGGTTCAACGCGGTTTACCGATTCAACTATTGATTAAATATTTCCAACAAATGGGCGAAATGTGGCAAATCGACAGTTCAATTCGGGCCATGGTCAAGTTCCAAAAAGTCAATTTGCTCGAAAGTTTAGCGATGCTGGGCAGTTTCGATGTCATTTTCTGCCGTAATGTTTTGATCTATTTCGATCATGAAACAAAAGCAAAAGTATTGTCACAGATGCATAAAATCTTGGCAAATGATGGCGCGCTTTTCTTAGGCGGCGCAGAAACGGTACTTGGAATTTGCGATGACTTGAACCCAGTGAACGGGTTGAGGGGCGTGTATACGCCTGCCGCTGGCGGAATACTATCTCCAGGAAAATAATGCCTGTGCAGTCATAGTGGCTTACAAAAAAAGATATAAAAAAGCCTGTGTTCTATAAAAGAACACAGGCTTTTTGTTTTGACTTGATTCTAATTAACTAGCTTTAGCTTGATTAGATTCGTCAGGGTCCCGCAAGACATACCCGCGTCCCCATACTGTTTCAATGTAGTTGTCGCCACTTGTTGCTGACGCTAGTTTTTTGCGCAACTTACAGACGAACACATCAATGATTTTTAGTTCAGGCTCATCCATGCCACCATATAAATGGTTTAAGAACATCTCTTTCGTAAGGGTCGTTCCCTTACGTAGGCTGAGCAGCTCTAACATCCCGTATTCTTTACCTGTTAGATGTAGACGTTGACCGTCCACTTCTACTGATTTTGAATCAAGATTAACAGTGAGCTTACCCGTTGAGATTGTTGATTGAGCGTGGCCTTTCGAACGGCGAACAATGGCGTGAATTCGTGCGATTAGCTCGTCTTTGTTGAAAGGTTTCGTCAAGTAATCATCGGCGCCAAAACCCAATCCTTTTACTTTGTCATCAGGTTCAGACATACCCGATAGAATCAAAATAGGAGTTGCGACTTTCGCTGTGCGAAGTTTCTTCAAAACATCATATCCAGACATGTCCGGTAATCCCAGATCAAGTATGATTATGTCGTAATCGTATAGTTTTCCTAAATCCACGCCTTCTTCACCAAGGTCGGTGGAATATACGTTAAGCCCTTCAGCATTTAGCATCAATTCGATGCCTCTCGCCATAGAGCTATCGTCTTCGATCAATAGTACCCGCATTGAATTGGACCTCCTGTAAGCCGATATTGTTAATATTTTAGCTTAACAAATAGTAAATACCCAAGTTAAAAAATTAACTAAATTAAATCTTTTTCATATCGTGGCCTTTACTAAACCTTAAAAATTGTAGGGCAGAGTGTTTTTCTCTATAATTTTCTGGTCCTATTTGTGTGATTGGAGCTGGTTCTTGTTAAGTGTAATTTCTGAGATTAGTCGAGTTGCTCCTCAACAATTCTATGGGCGTGTTGCGGCCATTCAAGGATTGCTTGTGGAAGTTGGCGGTATTCAGCGTCATTTAAGTATCGGCAGTCGCGTCGATTTACTCGCACGTGGAGACAAGACCGTCCAATGTGAAGTGGTTGGTTTTCGAAATGACCGTGCACTATTGATGCCTTTTGGGTCTCTCGACGGTGTTGGTATGGGGTGTAAAGCTCTAACTGCGGAGCAAGATCCAGTAATATTTCCAGATCAAAGCTGGCTAGGACGTGTTGTAAACGCCATGGGAGAGCCTGTGGATGGCGGTCCACCGCTACGTAAGGGAAATCTAGCGGTACCCCTTAAAAACGCAGCGCCGCCGGCGCATTCACGGCAGAGGGTTAGCGGAAAAATCGATTTGGGCGTTCGGGCACTTAATTCCTTCGTGAGTTGCTGTCGTGGTCAGAGGATGGGGATTTTTGCAGGTTCGGGTGTTGGTAAGTCAGTTTTACTTTCAATGCTTGCCAGAAATACCGCCGCCGATGTTAATATTATTGGCTTAGTCGGTGAACGGGGCCGAGAGGTTCAGGAATTTCTAGAAGATGATTTGGGGCCTGAAGGACTTGCACGTAGTATCGTTGTGGTCGCAACGTCAGACGAGCCAGCCCTTATGCGCCGGCAAGCGGCATACCTAACATTAGCACTCGCAGAGTATTTCCGAGATCTGGAAAATGATGTTTTATGTCTAATGGATAGTGTGACCCGTTTTGCTATGGCCCAAAGGGATGTTGGTTTGTCTGGCGGGGAACCTCCGACCAGCAAAGGTTATACACCAACTGTGTTTAGTGAACTCCCTAAGTTGTTGGAGCGGGCCGGACCTGGACCAGGCAAGGGAACAATCACCGGATTATTTACTGTTCTAGTTGAGGGTGACGATCATAACGAACCCATCGCAGACGCAGTGCGCGGTATTCTTGATGGCCATATCGTTATGGAACGAAAAATCGCAGAACGAGGCCGCTACCCAGCAATTAACGTTTTGAAATCTGTATCGCGAACAATGCCGGGCTGTAACAGCGATGAAGAAAATCAAGTGATCATGGTCGCGAAAAAATTGTTATCTACTTATGAAGATATGGCAGAACTCATACGGTTAGGGGCATATCGGCGCGGGACTGATCCTGATGTAGATGCTGCATTGTTTTATTTCCCATTGCTTGAGAAATTTTTGTCTCAACAGAAAATTGAAAATACAAGTATGGCGGAATGCCATGCTGAGCTCACAAGGATCTTGAGTATTGAGCCGACGTTCGACACAAATGATCAGGCAGGGTCGGATGCGTAAACTTGGCAAAGGAATAGCGTGATGGCGGGTATGACTACTCTTATTCGTGTCCAGAAATGGAAGTTGGATGAAAAACGCAGAGTGGTTTCCGATATGGAAAACCTACTCGCTAGTTTTTTCTTTCAATTGGAAAAGCTAAACACGGAACAAGTTCGCGAGCAAGAGATCGCAACTAAAGATACGGATGTCGGTTTTTTGTATGCCAGTTATGCCGAAGCCGCCAAAATCCGCAGGACAAATTTGCTGACAAGTATATCGGACACTGAAAAGCGAATTGAAGTCCAGCGAGAAGAAATGGCAGAAGCATTTCAGGAATTGAAGAAGTATGAAATTTCTGAAGAAACTAGACTTCGCAGACTAAAGGAAGCCGAAGATAAGCGCCAGCAGGAGGAAATGGACGGATTTTCCATTGAAATGCACCGCCGTAAATCACGCTCCTAATTTATGCCTTGAAGACGTCGGGCTGTCCGCCTTCCCATTCTTCGGTGGGGTGAACGGGAAACGGTGTTGATTTTCGGAATGTCAAATCTCCCTTAAGACCAGTAATCTCAATATTTTCTCGGAAAATTTCTGACACTTTTGCCTTTAGGTTTTCTTCAATATCCCGCTCTGATCTGAAAACCAAATCAAATTGGTGTCGCTTGAACAGACCGTCTAGCTGGACAGGCCCGGTACGAGACAAATCTAATTCTATGACAAAGCGGGTTTCGTCATCAGCCTCGCCACCATTGTTTTTACTGTGTTGGCGGTAAAACATACGAAGTTGGCGAAGAACATCCTGGTTATAAAAAGGGAAAACCATTGTCTTCCATTCTTGCCCGCCGGTTTCAGAGTTAACCCGCGCAAGGTTGGCAAACTCATCGCTGAGAGATCTAAATAGGTCACGACGGCCCAATTTTTCCAGCGATTGTTGAAAATCTTGTCCAAGCCATTTGTTAATGTTACCACCATTTAGAGCGGTCAGAAAAAATAACAAATTGGCCCCAAGCTGGCTATTGGGTGAGGGAATTCTAGTGTTCAAAAGCGTTGTTGCCAGTTGAGAATTATCAGCGGCGATTATATTCAGGGCTGCTCTTAAATTGTCCCACTCTGTCATAATTGGCAGATGAGGCGTTTTAAAGTAACCGCTGGAAATTGATGCGGGGGTAATTGGGAATTGCTGAATGTTGTCAGTGAGTTTGAAATTCACCTGTGAGCCAAGCGCCGGCGGAGATGTTGTCGAATAACGAAGAGTACCCATAGATGTGGTTTGCACATGGACCTGAGTTAGTTGCCCTAAAGCCAATGATTTAGGGACACCGGAGTGACTAATAACGATCCCTGTGGACGTCACCTCTTTTGTTGCCGCATTATTGGACACAATTACGGAGACTTTGGCGCCAGCGTTAAGTTGTATGTCACCTGAAGGCAACGTGATCCGCTGATTCAGTGGGGGGTGATCGATGGCAGCCCGAACAACCTCAAGGATGGCGCCTTGCGGTGCGCTATTGAGTTGAGCGGGAGATGTCTGGGCACCTTTTACAAGATTACCGATACTTGAGGTTTTAGGTCCTGGGTTCGTGGTATGGGCATAGGCGGCGGTTCCAGAATGTTGGGCCTGTACTTTTGCCGACGGAGAGCTGCTGCCATCTGTGGACAAGGTTGTCGCAAGGAAAGAGCTGCTGGCAACTGGGCCTGACTTAGACAGAGCTGGGGGAGTTGTTACAACTGTTACTTTTTGCGGCGTTAGTTGAAAGGGGGGGGCATTAGGTTCCGCAGAAGATTTTCCAAGCGCCGTTGTTATATTCTGCAACCCACTCTTCGCATCGCCTGGCTGCAACAAGGGAGTCGCAAGTCCGTAATTATCAGGTTTTTGAGGGGTCGCGTTTACGATTGGTAGAAGCGTAACCGTCGGCGGTGCCGCGAGTTTTTCACCGTTGATCGCAACAACGCGTGCAATGATTAAGTCACTGGTATTCTCAATTTCCAACATAACATGGCTACCCACAGGAATTGAATTGCCCGATGACATGCGAAAATTACCAACTTCTGTATGAAGCATTGTGTCGCCACCTTTGGCGCGGGCCGTGACAATTGCTGAATATGTGGCGCCTTCTTTTAATGTAGATGCATTACTAGGCTGGGGAACTTCTGGATTACTCTGCCCACCGGTAGCGGACGAGGGACCGACAGGAGTTACCTGTTGTGTGGCAGGCGTTCCTTTGCCCGTCTCAACGGGCGGGGTCGGTGAGTTTCCAGATGTAGACCGAATTCCGCTCATGTCCCATATCCGTTATCAGACGGACCCTCGAATAATATTTGCTGCGAGTTTCTCTATGTCTCCCGCGGCTGGGCTTGTTGGATATCTGCTCAGAAGGGCAGACTGTGATCTAATTGCACCTGCTACTCGGTCGTCCTGTTGAATAATGCCCGCCAACGGCGGTTCAAGATTTAAGAAATTTTTACAGGCAGCCAGCAGCTTGTCGTACACCTTTTGCCCATCAGTCTTTGATTTTACCATATTTACGAGAATACGGGTATCTGCATTTTCTTGCTGCTGGCTTGTGACCTTAATAAAGGCGTATGCATCCGTAAGCGAAGTTGGTTCCCCATTGGTGACAACTAGTTTGGGGCCATTGGCCGACGCCAGTGTTCGTACCGCACCGTCAATGCCAGCGCCTAGGTCCAATATGATATAATCATAGGAATCTCCAAGCTTGATAAGATCTTGGTGTACGGCTTTAAGGTGTGTGTTATCCAGAGTTCCCAGCGATCCGGATCCAGACCGTCCTGCGATAATATCAAAACCCCCAGCCTTGAAATCAAAAGCAACTTCGGTGAGTTTCCGCTCTCCCGATACAACTGACGCCAAATCGAACTCAGGCATAATTCCCAGCTGAATATCTACATTGGCGAGACCGACATCACCATCAAATAACAGCACCTTCTTCCCGGCATTTGCGAGTGCATGAGAGAGGCTAATGGCGAGAACGGTTTTACCAACACCGCCTTTACCGGATGCGATGGTGATTAAATTTTTCCCAGAGCCAGTTGTTGCAGGGTGGGCTGCTGGTCGATCAGTTAGGGGGCTATTTGTATCTGTCATTTTTTTGCCTTATCGAACTCGTTGCTGATGCCCTGCTGGGTTGGATCGCGCAAGAGCAGGCGCGCTAAATTGACCGGGTTTATGATGTGTAATCCTGTTGCCACAGAAGGAGAGACGCTGGCATAAGAAAAACTAAGGTTTGCTTTATCTGCTGCCGTAAAAATGCCGCCGTATCGTCTGGTGGTATCAAGGCGTGTTACAATTATGCGTTTGGCGCCAATGGCTGCAAATTTCTCTGCGGTGTCACTCATTTCAGCGGCATCGGTCCCCGCAGGTAAAACAATTACTGTTTCAGCCTTGCCGGCAACAATCTGTGCCGCAAGATTTTCAATTTCACTCGTCTCATAGCAGTTGATCCCGCCGGTATCGATAAGAATGTGAGATCCGTCTTGTAACTCGTGTTTTGCCAATATGGCGGCCAAATCATTGGCGCCATCAGCCACCCACAGTTGTAATTTTAAAATGTCGGTGAACGCTTTTAATTGATCCACAGCGCCCGCACGGCTTTTATCTGTGGTGACAACATGAACTTTTCGCCCCTCCAGTGTTGCTGAGGCCGCCATTTTGGCGATAGTCATTGTCTTACCAACACCGGGCGGACCGATAAGCATTAAAGGAACATTTTTGCGCGAAAATCGCGGTGAAAAATTAAAATGCTTATCAAGTGACGCTGCAAGCGCCATCGTAATATCATCTGTCTCGACACTTAGCGCGGATCTACAGATTCGTTCAGCGAGTAGAGTCGGAATACCATGGTAAGCCATGGCCTGAACTAAAGTCTCCACTCTTGGTGTAATCCGAATGGGCTCTTCCGCAGGAGTTTGAGGGAGCGCGATCTTCTGCTTGTTTTGTTTTTTCTTTATAATTTGCGGAGGTGTAGTTTGTTTGGATTTGGGAGTATTTTGGGCGCCGGCTTCTTGTTTCCAGTCACTATCCCAATCAGCTGCCCAGCCGTTACTTTTGGGCGGTATTTTTGGCGGCAGCGGATCAGGTCTTTCAATCGCAGCTGTGACTTGGGAACCTCCAGCGGGGAGTTCCTGAGTTGCTAGGATAATAGCATCATCGCCGAGCTCAGTTCTGACTTTATCCATTGCTTCTGACATGCTTGAGCCGGTGAAGGATTTAATGCGCATTTAGATTAGTTCCTACACCTGTGCCAAAGTTTTTAATTTGGCTTTTGGATGGATTTCATTTTGCGACATGACGACAGTTACGGGCCGGAACCGTTCGATGATCGACCGAACATAAGGCCGGATCGCGGGGCTGGTTAGCAGAACGGGATTGTGGCCCTGTTGCGCCAACCTGTCGAAGTTTTCGCGAATATTGGCAATGAATTCCTGCAGTAAGCTAGGTGCCATCGAAAGTTGTCTTTCTTCGCCTTGGCCAATAATTGCATCGGCAAAATTCTGTTCCCATTGGGGAGATAGAGTAACTAATGGGATGAAGCCATCGGGAGCCGTATTTGTTGCAGAAATTTGCCGAGCAAGACGGGCTCTAACGTGTTCAGTAATCATGCTGATATTCTGCGTATATCCCGTAGCCTCAGAGATACCCTCTAGAATGGAGGCCAGATCACGAATTGAAATTCTCTCCGTTAGTAGGTTTTGAAGCACTCTTTGAATACCGCTGACTGTGATCATTGATGGGATTACATCAGCCACAAGTTTTTGATGGGCTTGAGGGAGTTCATCAAGGAGTTTTTGTGTTTCTGCATAAGATAAAAGATCGGACATATGATCTTTTAAAATTTCGGTTAAGTGTGTGGTGACAACAGTTGCAGGATCAACAACGGTATATCCTCGAAAGGATGCTTCTTCTCGTTGGCCTTCATCCACCCAAACAGCAGGTAGGCCAAATGTAGGCTCTGTTGTCTCTTCTCCGGGTAAATCGATTGGCAACCCTTGAGGGTCCATGATCAGAAGTTGGTTGGGTCGAACATCGCCCTCACCAGCTTCTAACTCTTTAACCCGAACCACGTAATTATTAGCCGGTAATTGCATGTTGTCGAGAATTCGAACACTGGGCATAACAAAACCCATGTCTCCGGCAATTTGCCTTCGAAGGGCTTTAATTTGATCAGTTAGGCGGTAGCCTTCATTGTCATTAATCAGTGACAGAAGTCCATATCCAAGTTCCAGGCGAAGGTCATCAATTGCAAGGGCGGTTGCGATAGGTTCTTCCGCAGGAATTGCCTCTTTTCGATCTTCCACCAATTTTTGTTGCTCAGCCACAACTTGTTGGCCCTGTTGCCGGGACATGGCATATGCAGCATATCCAGTTCCTCCTCCAAGGAGCAAAAACGGAATCATAGGAATGCCGGGCAACAACGACAAAGATAGAAGCAAGAAAGAGCTAACGCCGAGTGCCCTTGGATAACCACCAAGCTGCCCGATAAGGGCTTTATCGGCTGTTCCAGTGACACCGCCCCGGGATACGAGCAAACCTGCAGCCACAGAGACGATCAATGCGGGGATCTGGCTGACAAGGCCGTCACCAACAGTAAGCAAAGTATAACTCTCGGCTGCTTGACCAAAGGTCAAATCATTTTGAGCAACACCAACGATGATGCCACCGATGACGTTGATGAAGGTAATGAGCAAGCCTGCGATTGCGTCACCACGTACGAACTTCGAGGCACCATCCATAGAGCCAAAAAAGCTACTTTCATCTTCCAGCTCTTTGCGTCTTGCACGGGCGGTGGCCTCGTCAATCATTCCAGCAGATAAATCAGCGTCAATGGCCATTTGTTTGCCGGGCATCGCATCCAATGAGAACCGCGCAGCGACCTCTGCGATCCGGCCAGAACCTTTTGTGATAACGATGAAATTTACGATCACGAGAATGGCGAAAACGATAATACCGATAACAAAATTACCGCCCATGACGAAGTTACCGAATGCTTCAATCACATCACCCGCAGCCGCCGGTCCAGTATGCCCTTCAGACAAAATAAGTCGCGTGGACGCCAAATTTAGAGAGAGCCGTAACATGGTAGCGATCAGCAGAACCGTTGGGAACGAGCTGAAATCCAATGGGCGAGAAATAAACAAGCAGGTCATCAAGATAATGACCGAGAACGTTATAGAAAGCGCCAAACTAAAATCTAGCAGCCAACTTGGCATTGGCAGGACCAAGACAACAAGTATGCAGACAACACCTAACGCAAGGCCAATGTCGCCTTGTGCAACAATGCTTACCATCCGGCTAAATGAAAGGTTTCCCGAGCCGGAGGAGGGTTGTTCTTGGCTATCACTCATTTACGCGACCAGTTCCAGTACTTTAAAATTAAATTGCAGACCGATGTCCTGAACCAGGTGATGGTATTTGCACGCCTTCACCTGAATAAAGCTTGAGTTTGTTTCGGAGCGTTCTGATAGAAATTCCCAAAATATTAGCCGCATGGGTTCGATTGCCAAGGCAATGATCAAGCGTGTTCAAAATGAGATGTTTTTCAACGTCTGCAACAGTTCTTCCGACCATCGCGTTGCTATCAGCGCCTTCAGTTGGATGGTTTGATGCAGTGTTTTGGACGGGAAGGGCCGCTGTTGAATGTGTGGCCTCAGGGACTGCTGAGCCGTCCGGCATCAAAATAGCATCAGGACCGATTGTATCGCCTTGTGCGAGAAGAACCGCTCTATGCATTGTGTTTTCAAGTTCGCGAACATTACCTCTCCACGGATTGCGCTTTAGCTTGTCCATGGCAGCAGGATCTAAATCCCGAAGCGGGATTGAGTTCATTTCTGAATATTTTTTAGCGAAATGGCCGGACAGTGTAACAATATCTGACGGCCGTTCACGTAATGGTGGAATTTTCAACGTGACAACATTCAACCGGAACAGGAGATCCTCTCTGAATGATTTGTCCCGTACAGCTTCGGCTAGGTCTCGGTTCGACGTTGCTAGAATTCGGATATCTACAGGTACCGGTTTTGAGCCGCCGACCCGATCAATTACCCGTTCTTGAATAGCGCGAAGGAGCTTAGACTGTAGCTGAATGTCCATCTCACTGATTTCATCGAGCAGCAATGTGCCGCCGTTCGCTTCTTCGAATTTTCCAATCCGACGCGCGATGGCCCCAGTAAAGGCTCCTTTTTCATGGCCAAACAATTCAGACTCAAGAAGATTTTCTGGTATTGCAGCACAGTTGACGCACACAAATGCTTTGTCGGCACGAGCACTTTTGGAATGAAGGTAACTTGCCATTACCTCTTTACCGGTCCCTGTTTCACCGTTGATCAGCACTGATGCAGAAGAGGGGGCGATCTGGTCAGCCAAACTCACGACTTCTTTCATCGCTGGATCACTGAAAATCAGTTTTGTATTGTCCTCAGCAACAGCTTCCAGCACGGCAGCAATTAACTCTGGATCAGGGGGCAGGGGCAAAAATTCTTTTGCACCGGCGCGTATGGCGTTAGCGGCGGTTGTGGCGTCGGTATTAACACCGCAGGCGATAATCGGTAGATTAATGCGCTCATTTGTCAGACTTTCCACAAGTTGACGAATGGGCAGATTAACATCGATCATGGCCATATCTGCGCCCTTACCGGAACGCAAAGATATTAACGCGGCCTCAATGTCATTAACTTGACTTACCTTGGCCCCACGGGACATCGCAATTTGACTTGCGGCCCCGATCTGGCCATCTAACGCTCCAATTATAAGCAACCGCATCGGCCTACTCTCCTACGACTTAATTATAAAACTGCACGCGCTCAGTTGGCGGCAATAACGTGTTTAATATCATTTCCAGTCGGCGAGGGTTTTCCTGCCGTCCGATGGATGTTGCGCTCGCAATATAAATCCGGTTTATCAGGACTTCTTCAGCTGAATTTCTTTCCAGCTTTGATGCGAGCGGACTAAAGAACATATTGGCAAGAACGGCACCATAGAATGTCGTTAGTAGCGCCACGGCCATGGCGGGGCCAATGGTTGATGGATCGTTCAAATTACTTAACATCTGAACAAGTCCGACCAGTGTTCCGATTAGACCCATAGCCGGAGCAACTTCAGCCGCTCGATGCAAAATACCTGCAGAAGATGAATGCCGAGATGTCATCGCTCGTAATTCGTGGCTCAAAATACGATTGACATCATCTGCGGGAAGTCCATCAACAACCAATTGCAATGCTTTGTTTTGAAATGTTTCTTTTTCAACTTTTCCAAGATGATCTTGCAGTTTTAGAATACCTTTCCCGCGGCATCGTTCCGCAAGTTCTAGCATAGTAAAAGCAACATCAATCGGTTTGTTTCTGGAAACGAACAATGTTCGAAAAATCAATTTCTGCGATCTGATAACTTCAAATATTGAATAGCTCATGGTGGTCACAAGAAAAGTACCCCCTAAAACAATCAATACCGACGGCAAGTTATAAAAAGCCGTGACGGATCCCCCGATTAGGACCGCGGCTGTAATGACAGCGAAACTGCCAAATAGTCCAATTATGGTAGCAAAATCCAAATTCATTAATTTATCGCCCGTCAGATTTGATGATTTCAGTCATTGTTACGCCCAGACGGTCTTCAACCACAACAACTTCACCACGCGCGACCAAGCGATTGTTCACATATATATCAATGGCTTCACCCACCTTACGGTCAAGTTCCACCACCGCGCCGCGACCAAGCTTCAACAATTGGCTAACCTGCATACGGGATTTCCCAAGAACAGCAGACACATGCACAGGGATATCAAAAACAGCTTCTAGGTCTGCCGCAGTTCTGGCGATATCTGAATCTTCATCCAAAGCGTCCATGACAGTGTTTTGGTCGATCCCATCAGCAGCGTCGTCACCATCAGATGCTCCGCCTTCTGGCGTTGTCCCTAATTCGTCTAATTCTAGATCTTCATTTTCTGCCACTTTTTATCTCCATTATTAACCACAGATATTTCTGCGAATTAATTTTCCCCTAAATTACCACCTGACCGGATAAACCGGTTTATGATTTCATCTACTTTATCGTTGGTGTCTGAAATTTCTCTTTCTACACCACCGTCGGCCCATTCAATTCTGCAATCCCCATTGGTTTTCGTCTCGTCAGGTAATAAAATTACATTTCCTTGAAAACCACTCGTTGCCGTTAGTTTATCTATTTTCTCAGCGATTGCGCTGCAAACCGCTTCACTAGCTCTCAGAACAATGCGCGGCTCATCATGTAAATCAACAAGGCACTCTTCGATCATCGCCAGCACTTCCACTTCTGGTTGGCGCGCAATGAGTGCGGGAGCCAGTTTTTTTGCGATGGCACAAGCGAGACTTGCCGCTTCACACCGAATGTTTTCGAGCTGATCTCCGTGAGTTTGTGCGATGTTCTGCAGCTGAACATTGATTGTATTTAGAACTTCAGCTGTTGACGCTTCAACAGCGTTGAGTGCCTCTTGCTTACCATCGGCAATACCGGACCTGAAAGCCTCTTCACACAAACGGATTTTGTCTTCTTCTGAATACAAAAGTGGAGGGGCTTCAGGAGCCTCATCTGCTTTTTTACGCAGTGCCGTAGCACTACCAAATTCAGTATCAAACAAAAATTTTGAATTGGAACTCATAACTATTTACCTTAATAAACCAACTCGTCATCACCACCACTATCGGCTAGCAAAATTTCACCTTTGTCAGCCAAGTCTTTTGCCACATTAACTATTTCCATTTGTGCTTCGTCAACATCTCTAAGGCGAACGGGCCCCAAAGCTTCCATGTCTTCACGTAATATCTTTGCTGCACGCTCGGACATATTGCTAAAGAACAAATCTCTAACCGCATCTGATGCGCCTTTTAGGCAAATACCCAAGCGGTCTTTATCGACATTCCGCAATAAGGTTTGAATGCCCGCGGGATCGAGCTTCATAAGATCTTCGAAGGTGAACATGAGAGCTTTGATTTTCTCAGCGCTGTCCCGATTTCTTTCTTCAAGTGCAGCGATAAAACGGCTTTCAGTATTACGATCGAAATTATTAAAGATTTCAGCCATCATTTCATGGCTATCTCGTTTATTGGTTTTCGCTAAGTTACTCATGAACTCACTGCGCAAAGTATCTTCGATTTTATCGAGGACTTCCTTCTGCACAGACTCCATTTGCAACATACGGTTTACGACTTCGAGCGAGAAATCATCTGGAAGGGTTCCCAAGACCTTGGCGGCATGGTCTGGGTTGATTTTACTCATGACCACTGCGACGGTTTGCGGATATTCATTCTTAAGATAATTTGCCAAAACAGCTTCGTTCACATTGGCAAGTTTATCCCACATAGTCCGACCAGCAGGTCCCCGAATTTCATCCATAATACCGTCTACTCGGTCAGAGGGAAGGGCGTTTAGGAGTAATCTCTCAGTGGCGTCATACGATCCAACGAGATTGCCAGTGGATGAAATGCTACCGGCAAATTCCACAAACAAGGCTTCCATTACGTCTGCTGCAACCGTGCCTAAGTTAGACATAGCCTGAGATATCTCTTTGATTTCTTCCTCATCAAGCCGCGTCCAAAGAGGGGTCGCGTGCTCTGCACCGAGTGCCAGCATCATAATTGCGGCTTTGTCGGTTCCAGAAAGTTGTTTTATGTCAGTTATAGCCATTGAACGGTCCTGAATTATTTCTCGTGATAAAGCCAGTTACGAATGATCGCGACTGCTTCCTCAGGGTGCTTTTCGACAATTTCACCCACTTTTTTAAGGGCGGATGTTTTTACCTGACCTTCAACTTTTGCAATGTCGATCATTTCATCGAGTTCGGTCAGTGTTTCAGAGTTAAGGGCAGCGCTTCCTTGCTCACCTCCAGGTCCCTCAAGGGCATTACCCGCAGCATCAACACCGCCGCCGGGGATTGCCGCAGTTCCGCCGCCCGGGGCGCCTGCTAACGCTCCAATAGCTCCGCCGGGGCCTGCAAGAGCGTTTCCGGTGGCATCGGCGCTAAGCGCTCGGTTCAGTAATGGACGAACAACCAACAATAGGGCAAGAACAGCAACAATTGCGAGAACCCCCATTTCCCCCATTTTGAAGAGGTCTTGCTTGTTAAAGCCCATAAATATGGGCTCATTGGAGAGATCTGGTTCAAACGCTTCCACCGCGACTTCAACGAAGGGCATATTGACGACTTCTACAATATCACCGCGATCTTCATTGAAGCCAATCGCAGATTTTACCAATCGGCCAACTTGATCCAGTGCTTCATCACCGAGCGGCTCGTAGGTTGCTTTGCCGTCCGCATCGACAACTGCACGGCCGTTAACTAATACGGCAACAGTTAACCGTTGAACCAGCCCGGCTTCTCTAACTTCCGTTGTGATTGTTTTCGAAATTTCGTAGTTGACGGTCTCTTCAAGGCGATTGGCCTCATTCGATGCACCGGCAGCGCCCTCTGCACCTGCTTGGGCTTCTGGGAGATTGTTTGCAACCGTAACACCTCCCCCTTCGTCAGCGCCATCAGTGGAAGAGCTGGTTTCTTCCACTGTTTGGGTGGATCGGATAACTTGACCATCTGGATCGTAGGTTTCGGATTTGACCGTTTTTTGGTCAAAATTCATGACGGCACTAACTTGTGCACGCACATTTCCCTTGCCCAGAGATTTCTCCAAAAGTGCTTCAATCTGTTCACGAAGTCGGGCTTCGTGTGTTACGCGCATAAATTCTGTTTGGCTGCCATATCCGTTGCCGGGTGAATCTTTACCATCCCCGCGCGCAAGCAAACTACCTTTGCTGTCGACAATGGAAATCTTGTTGACGGCAAGCGAGGGAACGGCTGCGGAAACTAAATATTGGATTGATGCAATTTGATCATCCTGCAATCGGCCTTTTAACTTGAGAATGATAGACGCAGAAGCTTCTCGTTTTTCTCGGCTAAAAACCTGACGTTTGGGAAGAACAATGTGCACCCGTGCACCTGATACAGCGTTAAGCGCTCGAATGGTTCGTGACAGTTCACCTTCCAGAGCTCGAACCAGATTAACGTTTTGGACAAAGGCTGTTGTGCCAAAGGCATCGGCGTTATCGAAGATCTCGTATCCTATAGATCCACCGTTCGGTAAACCCTCTTGCGCCATGTTTAGGCGCAACTTAGCGACTTGATTCGATGGGATTTTAATATCTCGGCCGTTAGCGCTTAATCTATACGGAATGTTGAGGGCATCAAGTTTGCCAACAACCGCCCCTGAATCTTCAGGTTCGAGGTTTCCATACAAAAGAGCGTAATCGGAAGAGCCGATACGTGTTGCCATAAACATGATCAACGCAATTAAACCAATTGCGACAGATCCTAGGATGGCAAGCCGTACCGTACCGAGGCTTTGAAGAAGCTGACTGAGACCGTTCAAAAGAGACACCTATAAGCAAATAACATGTTTGAAAACTGTCCTTACGGAGAGCAATCTAGACTCATGTTATAAACAGAAGGTTAACAATGGGCAATATTTGCCGAGCAATAGGAATATTTTGCCTATTGGGGTAAGCTATTGAATTAGAAAAATAATATAGACTGTAATTCTAATATTTAGAATTGGTTTTTGGAGAATCGCGGATGTACAAGTAAGTAGCTCAGTTGCTGATCTCTGGCGGCGGCGGCGGCCGATACTGCTGCAAGCGAGTTGTCCTAAGGCCGGGTAGTCCGTGCTTGTCTATTGCCTTTTGCCAAGACAGAAATTCCTCAACCGATAGTTTATAACGGTTGCAAGCGTCATCAAGGCTTATCAAGCCGCCGCGAACGGCCGCAACGACTTCGGCCTTGCGTCTGATGACCCATCGTTTCGTGTCTTTGGGCGGTAGATCATTGAGGGTCATGGGTTTCCCATCGAGCCCAATAATCTGACTGATTCTATGTTCCGTAACGGATTGCATTTGGCGCTACCTTGCTCCAACTTCGTAATTTGCTTTGGGGGATGGTAGCGTCGGCTATTTAACAAACCGCTAAAGAGATTGGTTAATTTTATATTTCACGGCCAAAAATCGCATTTTGGCCGTGAAAAAGGAGTATCTAATCAAGAAGTTAGATTAACGTTTGATCCGGATGAGTTCCTCTAACATTTCATCGGCTGTTGTAATAATCTTACTGGCAGCAGAATAAGACCGCTGCGTCACAATCATTTTTGTGAACTCAGTGGCGATATCAACTGTCGAAGCCTCTGTCGCTGAGGATATTACTCGGCCAGCGCCGCCATTGGTTGCCTCTCTCAATGTAAATGTTCCTGATTCAGGACTTTCATCGTAGGCATTCGCATCCTTATTCGACATTTCATTTGGATTTGGGAATGTCGCTATGGGAATCTTGTAGATGAATTTGGATGTACCATTGTCAAATTTAGCAATCACGTTTCCTTCTTCGTCAATGAAGACCGAGTTGAAGGCTCCGAATAATGCACCATTGATTTCTGAGGAGACCAATTCCGAATTTCCGGCAAAATGCGTAAATCCATCAGATGAATCATCTGTTCCAAAATTTAACGTAATGGCCTGCGGGGAATCAATACCTAACGAGGCTGCCCAAGGAATTGAAATGGCGTTAGTTTGAGTGGTCGCACCGGAAGACAGGTCTATTGTGCCGTCTGTATTAAAGGCGACAACTTCAGTAGAAAGAACATCTTCATTACCATCATTGTCGACGTCAGCCGTGATTTCCAAAGTCCACTCATTGGGTGTAACGCCTGTTCCTGTTTTAAGGAAGTTGAACGTTACGGAATGAGCTTCACCTACGCTATCGTATACTTGGAATGATCTAACAAAATGTGGTGTTGTCGTTCCTGAAGCCATATCACCGGCTACATAACCTGCCCCAAAGGTGGCTTGGGATTTAGCCAGATTGGCTTTGAGACCAATAACACT
>CAJXWA010000024.1 GCA_913062525.1 uncultured Alphaproteobacteria bacterium
TGAGGTAAGCAATGAATAATTTCGAGCTAAACAAAATTGCCGGTGCAGTACTTGCAGGTGCCCTTCTTGTTGTAGCGATCAACGAAATCGCAAATATCGCCGTTTCTCCCACAATTCCTGAAAAAGCCGCTTATGCGATTGATACAGGAACTGAAGCAGTGAGCACGGAAGCGGTAGCGACAGCAGCAACAGAAGGCCCATCTCTTGGCGCCCTGTTAGCGGCAGCGGATCCTTCTAAAGGATCAAAAGTCTTCAAAAAATGTGGTTCATGCCACACCACTGAAGACGGCGGTAAAAATAAAATCGGCCCTAACCTATATGCGATCGTTGGAAAAGCAAAAGGCGCCGGTGCTGGCTTCTCTTACTCTGCTGCATTAACAGAAAAAGGGGGCGATTGGTCTTTTGAAGATTTGGACGCGTTTTTAACGAAACCAAAAGACTTCATCAAAGGAACAAAGATGTCATTTGCTGGTCTTAAAAAACCAACAGATCGCGCAAATTTGATTGCGTTCCTTCGGACTTTGGGCTCATCATCAATCCCACTTCCCGCAGCAAACTAAAAAGTCTTTTTCTGTATGAGTAAAACCTGTCCTCCTGAATTTATTGATCTCGCTCATCGGCTCGCTGATGCAGCCGGCGAGATCATTCGCCCGCTTTTTCGTCAAAAAATTGATATTATCAGTAAAGACGATGCCAGCCCCGTAACCATTGCGGATCAGAACGCTGAAATGGCCATGCGCCAGATCATTGAAGCTGAATTCCCTGATCACGGCATTTACGGCGAAGAACACGGACAGGTTAGAACTGACGCAGAATATGTTTGGGTGCTAGATCCCATTGACGGCACTCACTCCTTTATTTCAGGTGCCCCCACTTTTGCAATTCTTGTAGGCTTATGCCGCAACGGTGTTCCCATCATGGGGATTGTTGATCAGCCTATTGCGAACGAGCGTTGGGTTGGTGCCAATGGCACGACAACACTGAACGGCGAGACTATCTCGACAAACCCAGATATCACAACAATCCCGGATGCGTCCTTGTACTCCTATGGCATTGAACTTCTCAAATGTGATCGCAGTGATGAATACAAACAACTGTGTGATAGCGTAAAACGGGTTCGTTTCGGTTATGACAGTTATGCGTTTGGTCTGCTTGCTCTTGGCTTTGTCGATGTAGTTGCTGATGCAGATATGAAACCCTTTGATTATTGTGCACTGGTTCCTGTTGTCCAAAATGCTGGCGGAACGATCACAAACTGGGACGGGGAACAGCTTACGCTGACCAACCCGGGTTACGTCCTTGCCTCCGGCAACGAAAGCCTTCACGAAGCCGCTCTCGCTAAATTGAAGTCCACATAAAAACATTATTATTGAATAAATCTTGATGTCTTAGGCATTTAACCCCATCTTGACTTACAATTAGGTCAAGAACTCACTGGGGAAAAATGAAACTTCTGACGGCGGCAGCCACACTCATTGCAACTGTGCTCACCAGCACAAATATCGCCCTATCTGAAGATATCAAAACGACTAAGTCGCATGGATTGTCGTTAGCCGGGCCTTTAAAATACGGCCCTGACTTCACACATCTTGATTACGTAAACCCAGACGCTCCCAAAGGCGGAAGCCTAAAATTGTCGGCCCGTGGCGGTTTTGACAATTTAAATCCCTACATTTCGAAGGGAAACATTGCCTCTGGCGTTGGTCTGACGTTTGAAACCCTCATGGGGCAACCCAGCGATTCCCCCAGTGCGGAATATGGTTTAGTTGCCGAAAGCGTGGAAGTTGCGGATGACCTCAGCTTTGTCATCTACAACTTGCGAGAAGAAGCAAGGTTTCATGATGGAACGCCGATCACATCCGAAGACCTGATCTTCAGCTTGAAAATGGTCAAAGAGAAGGGGCGCCCTCTCTTTCGCTATTACTATGCAGACGTTAAAGAAGCCATCGCATTAACCCCTAAACGCATCAAATTTACCTTTTCAGGCCCACCCAACCGTGAATTACCCCAAATCGTTGGACAACTCCTCCCCGTATTATCGAAGAAACATTTCAAAAGTAGAGTTTTCGAGGAAACTACCCTTAAACCGATACTTGGTTCTGGCCCCTACCGGGTGAAGGAATTTGAAGCCAACCGTTTTATCACATATGAACGCGTAGACGATTATTGGGGAAAAGACCTGCCCCTTAATAAAGGCCGGTATAATTTTGCCACCATGCGATATGACTATTACCGCGATACGTCGGTCTTATTAGAAGCCTTCAAAGCTGGTGAATATGATTTTAGGGCCGAAAACAGCGCCAAAAACTGGGCAACTGGCTACAATTTTCCAGCTCTCAAACAAGGGCTTGTGGTCAAAGAAAATATCCCCAGTAGCTATCCTGCGGGTCAGCAAGTCTATGCTTTCAATCTGAGAAAAGAAAAATTTAAAGACCCTGCCCTTCGGGAAGCTCTTTCCTACGCGTTTGACTTTGAATGGCTAAATAAAAATATTTTCTACAATCAATATAAGCGGACAAACAGCTACTTTTATAACTCAGTAATGGCATCAAAGGGCGCACCTACGCAAGATGAACTCGCCATATTGGAAGACTACCGATCTCAAATACCAAGCCGGGTATTTGGCCCTGCCTATGAGCCGCCTGTTACCAACGGCAGTGGACGCGATCGCAAACCGTTGCGCGCTGCGAAAAAAATCTTGAAGGATGCTGGATGGAAAATTGCAGACGGAAAACTTATTGACCCAACAACAGGGGCGCCTCTCGTCATCGAGTTTCTAACCTATGACCCTAACGCCTTGCGAATTATCGGGCCCTTCATCAAAAATATGGAAAAGCTCGGCGTCACAGCCACATCCCGCGTGGTGGATTCTGCCCAATACACCGCACGTCTTCGGAGTTACGATTTTGATATTGTGACAACTGGATTTGCCCAAACAAACAGCCCAGGTAACGAACAACGGGAATTTTGGGGAAGTGCTGCCGGCAAACGTCCCGGCAGCAGGAATTTAATGGGAATTGAAAATCCGGTTATTGATGAATTAATCGAAAAATTGATCGCTGCGCCAACGTATGATGATTTAAAACCGATCGTACGCGCACTTGACCGAGTGTTGAGTTGGAATTTCTATGCCATACCGCAGTTCACATCTGCGTTTGAGCGAATTGCTTATTGGAACAAATTTGGAAACACCGGAGTGACTCCAGTTCAGGGTACGGACATCTCTGCATGGTGGGCGGATCCCGCGAAGGAAAAAGCTCTGAGAGATGGTCTAAAATCACTCAAAAAATCTAACTAAATTGGGAGAATGCTTGATGGGAGGGAGAATAAAAACTCTGTTTGCTGGTGTTCTTTGGCTTCTCGCGTTTTCTGGGCAACACGCTTTCGCTGATCAGTATACAACTCATGGGCTTTCCAGCTTTGGTGATTTAAAATACCAAAAAGATTTTAAAAATTTCGATTTCGTCAATCCTGCCGCGCCTAAAACCGGAACCATCCGCATTCGAAATGCGGACAGCTTTGATAGCGTAAACCCCTTCATACTCAAAGGGTTATATGACGTGATCAATGCCGATATTGGGGGCGATTTATCGTTTAACTATGCCAGTCTGATGACACGAGCCCATGATGAACCCGATGCCGTATATGGGCTTGTGGCCAAAGAAGCTGTCATGGATGAGGCAGGGCAATGGGTGGAATTTATTTTGCGGAAAGGGCCAGTTTTTCATGACGGCTCTCCCATTACACCAGAAGACGTAGCCTATAGCTTTAATGTTCTGACAAAAGAAGGTCATCCCCGCTACCGCCTGCGCTTTGAAGATGTTCTGCCCCCAACCATTACAGGTACGAACCGAATTCGCTTTGACTTCAAAGAAGGCGCCCGAACACGTGGCCTTGCTTTACAAATCGCCGATATGCCGATTTTATCTGAAGCTTCCTTTAAAGATCGCGTCTTTAAACAGACGACAATGACACCGCTTCTGGGGTCGGGCCCATACAAGATAACGAAGGTACAACCGGGGCGGTCGGTCACTTATGAGCGGGTCAAAAATCACTGGGCGGAAAAATTACCTGTTCATGTGGGTCGTTACAATTTTGACCGCATCAAAATAGACTATTATCGCGACAGAACAGTTGCCCTTGAAGCTTTCTTTGCCGGTGAGTATGATTTTCGGGAGGAATTTACGTCCCGCAGCTGGGCGGCTGAATATGATGGCAAGCCAGCCTATGACAAGGGTTACATTATAAAAGACACTTTGAAGGATGCCGCCCTAACGGGATATCAAGCCTTTTTCTTTAACACGCGACGAGACAAATTCAAGGATGTCAGGGTTCGGCGAGCGCTTGGCCGAATGTTCGATTATGAGTGGACAAATAAGAACCTGTTTTACAGCAGTTACGAACGTCTCACATCAATTTTTGAAAATTCAGATATGAGTGCAGCAGGCCTTCCCTCAAATAGTGAACTAGCGTTTCTGGACCAATGGAAAGACAGCATTCCAGCAGCCGCTTTTGAAGCGGCATATGCCCCGCCCAAAACAAATGGTAGCGGTAATGTTCGCAAGGCCATCAGGCTCTCCCTCAACGAGCTAAAAGATGCCGGCTGGACTGTTCGCCATAAAAAACTGGTTGATCAGACCGACGCACAAATGAAAATTGAATTCCTGCTGTATGACAAATCTTTCACCCGTATCATCAACCCCTTCATCCGAAATCTGGAGCGCATCGGCGTAGATGCCCGCATTCGGATTATTGATGCAGCGAGTTGGCAAAACCGCATCCAAGATTTTGATTTTGACATAACAACCCGACGCTTTTCGCAGCCCGCATATCCCGGCATTGAACTTCGCAATTGGTGGGGCACAAAATCTGCTGATACCGTCGGTGGACTAAATGTAGCTGGTGTTAAAAGCAAGGCAGTGGACGCGGCGATTGAGGCAATCTTGAAATCAAAAAATCGAGATGAGTTAAAGATTGCAACCCGCGTGCTAGACCGGATTATAATGACCTCCCACTACACAATTCCTCAATGGTTTAAGGCCAGCCATTTTGTCGCCTATTGGGACAAATTTGGCCGCCCAGCGGCTGCAAAGCCCGGCTACGATCGCGCGGCCTTACATAGTTGGTGGTATGATAAAGAAAAAGCGGCTAAATTGTCTACTGCAACAAGTAATTAGGGGATAGTTAGTGCTCGCATATATTTTCAGGCGACTTCTTTTAATGATCCCGACGCTTTTTGGCATCATGGTCTTAAATTTCGCTGTTATCCAATTTGCTCCGGGCGGTCCCATCGAGCAAATAATTGCGGAAATCCAAGGAACCGCAGTGAGCGCGACTGCCCGAATAGGCGGATCTGGCGGCGGTGATTTATCGTCTGGTAGTAGCCCCAGCGCCGGAAGCGGCAATGAAAGCAGCTATCGCGGCGCACAAGGTCTCGACCCTGAATTCATAAAGGAACTTGAAGTCCAATTTGGCTTCGACAAACCGGCCCATGAGCGTTTTTTCCTGATGATCAAAAACTATCTAGTGTTTGATTTTGGTACCAGCTACTTCCGGGATGAAACCGTGTTTAATCTTGTTCTTGAAAAGATGCCTGTTTCCATATCTTTGGGTCTTTGGACAACGTTACTCGTCTATTTAATCTCGATCCCCCTTGGCATCAAAAAAGCGGTAAGGGATGGCAGCCGTTTCGATGTGTGGAGTAGCAGCCTCATCATCGTTGGAAACGCAATTCCGAGTTTCCTATTTGCTGTTGCATTGATCGTCTTCTTTGCCGGAGGCTCCTATCTAGATTGGTTCCCTCTTCGCGGACTAACGTCAGAAAATTATGACGAACTCAGTTTACTTGGGAAGATCGGCGATTATTTCTGGCATCTTGCCCTTCCCGTTACAGCCATGGTTATTGGCGGTTTTGCAGCTTTAACTCAGCTAACCAAAAACTCATTCCTCGACCAGATAAGTCAGCAATATGTGCTTACCGCACGGGCAAAAGGGTTATCTGAAAAACGGGTTTTATATGGTCATGTATTCCGTAACGCCATGCTCATCGTAATCGCAGGATTTCCCAGTGCGTTTATTGGCATTCTCTTTACCGGGTCATTGCTTATCGAAGTGATCTTCAGTCTAGATGGTTTGGGCCTGCTCGGATTTGAAGCCGCCATTAACAGGGATTACCCAGTTATCTTCGCAACCGTCTATGTATTTGCGTTACTCGGACTGATCATGAACTTAATTGGCGACCTGACCTATACTCTTATTGATCCTCGGATCGACTTTGAAGCGCGGGGGGCTTAAAGATCATGCAACTTTCCCCGATTAATCAACGCAGACTGGAAAACTTCAAGGCAAATAGGCGCGGCTATTGGTCCATGATCTTGTTTTTATGCCTATTCACTATTTCCCTTTTCGCAGAAGTTATCGCTAACGATAAACCGCTCCTCATTTCCCATAAGGGCGAGTTTTATACGCCCTTTTTAGTGACCTATCCGGAGACCGCGTTTGGTGGCGATTTTGAAACTGAAGCTGATTACCGCGATCCCTTTGTCTCTGAACTGATAGAGGAAGCTGGCGGATGGACGATCTGGCCCATAATTCGTTACAGCTACACCACGATCAATTATGATTTGAAATCACCAGCCCCGAGCTCTCCTGACTTTGAAAATTGGCTCGGGACCGATGATCAAGGCCGGGATGTTATGGCTCGCGTCATCTATGGCTACCGCATTTCTGTGTCGTTCGGCCTAATCCTCACAATCTTGAGCTCCATCATCGGTGTCTCTGCCGGTGCTATCCAAGGGTATTTTGGCGGAACCATTGACTTGATCTTCCAGCGCCTGCTCGAGATATGGGGCGGAATGCCAAGCCTCTATATTCTAATTATACTTGCGGCCATGATTGAGCCCACGTTTATAATATTGCTTGCCCTATTGCTTCTGTTTAGCTGGCCGAGCTTGGTGGGGGTCGTCCGCGCAGAGTTTTTACGGTCGCGGAACTTTGATTATGTACGGGCCGCCCGGGCGCTTGGTGTCCGCGATCGTGTCATTATTTTCAAGCACCTACTTCCAAATTCAATGGTATCGGCCCTGACCTTCTTGCCTTTTGTGCTAACTGGAGCCATCGTCAGCCTCACCTCCCTTGATTTCTTGGGTCTTGGTCTACCGCCGGGGTCACCGTCGTTGGGTGAGCTCCTGGCGCAAGGAAAAGCCAATCTACAAGCACCGTGGCTCGGCATTACTGCCTTTATGGTCTTATCCATCATGCTGACCCTCGCCTTCTTCATGCAAGAGGGTATTCGCGACGCTTTTGATCCCAGAAAGACATTTAAATAATGGCATTTATTAAAGTAGATAACCTCGCCATTTCTTTCAAAGTGAAGGGGCAAGACCTTCCCGCGGTTAAAAACGTTTCCTTCGAGATTGAAAAAGGCGAAACATTGGCCCTTGTGGGCGAAAGTGGATCGGGTAAATCCATCACTGCCCTCAGTATTTTACAGCTTCTTCCCTACCCGTTAGCCTCTCATCCAACGGGGGAAATTCATGTAGATGGCCTTGATGTTGTGGGGGCTAATAATGATGTCATGCATAACATTCGCGGCAATAAAATCTCGATGATTTTTCAAGAACCCATGACCTCCCTTAACCCGCTTCACACCATCGAAAAGCAAGTCAACGAAACCTTGTTGGTGCATAAGGGAATGAATAAAAAACAAGCCGCCGCTAGGGTTCGTGAACTTCTAGATTTAGTGGGACTTGAAGCCACTGAAGATCGCTTGAGCGCCTATCCGCATCAGCTCTCTGGCGGGCAAAGACAGCGCGTAATGATCGCCATGGCACTGGCGAACGAGCCTGACCTTTTGATTGCAGATGAGCCAACTACCGCCCTTGATGTCACCATTCAGGCGCAGGTTCTTGAACTCCTCAAAGATTTACAAGAACGGATGGGCATGGCGATTTTGCTCATCACTCATGATCTTGGCATTGTTCGGCATATGGCAAAAACGGTTTGCGTGATGACAGATGGCGAAATCGTTGAGCAGGCGCCGGTTGAGGAACTGTTTGAAAACCCGCAGCATAGCTATACAAAAATGCTGCTTGAAGCAGAACCAAAGGGGCTCCCTCACATCAAAGACGATACCGCCAAAGAAGTTATCCGAGCTGAGAACATTAAGGTTCATTTTCCTATCAAAAAGGGATTACTTAAACGAACCGTTGATTATGTGCGTGCCGTAGATGGCATCTCGCTCAAAATACAAGAGGGGCATACCGTCGGGGTTGTCGGAGAAAGTGGATCTGGTAAATCCACCCTAGGACTTGCCCTTCTAAGGCTGTTGAAATCCGAAGGTAACATCACTTATTGCGGAACGTCCATTCAAGATAAAGACTGGGATGACCTGCGCCCGTTGCGATCTGAAATACAGATTGTTTTCCAAGACCCCTATTCCAGTTTAAGCCCCAGGTTATCTGTGAGCCAGATTGTAGAAGAAGGCCTGCTTGTCCATCACGGCAGAGGTGATCCCAAAGAGCGGCGTGCACTTATAGCCCAAACGCTTGAAGAAGTCGGAATTGATGGGGATGCACAAGATCGCTACCCCCACGAATTCTCAGGGGGACAACGCCAAAGGATTTCCATTGCCCGCGCGTTGATCTTGAAGCCAAAGTTTATCGTTTTGGATGAACCCACATCAGCATTGGATATGTCCGTACAGGCTCAAATCGTTGACTTGCTCCGGGACCTTCAGACGAAATACAATTTGGCTTACCTTTTTATCAGTCATGATTTAAAGGTTGTTCGGGCACTTGCCGATACTGTACTCGTTATGAAAGAGGGTAAAATTGTCGAACAAGGAACGTCTAAACAAATATTCGACGCCCCCCAAACCACATATACAAAGGCCCTGATGAAAGCGGCTTTTGATCTCGCAACACTCAAATAATAAAAAACGGGAGAGAACGATGGCTTTGATTTTTCACAGCTCAATTAAACGCGACGACTGGTGGCGGGCTGAAATCGGAAAACATATCCCTGATCTTGAGATCAGATTTTACCCAGAAGTTGGCAATCCGGACGACATCGAATTCGCCCTTTGCTTCAACATGCCCCAAGGCGAACTTGCCAAATTTAAAAACTTGAAGGCGATATTCTCGCTAGGAGCCGGTGTGGATCATTTCTTTGAAGATCCCACGTTTCCCCTACACATACCATTTGCCCGCGTTGTAAACGACGAGCTCACCTCTCGGATGAGCGAATATGTAACCCAGCACGTGCTGAACCATCACCGTTATCAAATTGAATATGATCAGCAGCAAAAAAACCGATCGTGGGAAGTCCGCCACGCTCCTGCCGCCCAAAACCGTAAAGTTGGTATTATGGGCCTTGGAGAGCTCGGACAGGGAGCTGCTAAAACTTTAAATCTTTTGGGATTTGATGTAGCTGGATGGAGCCGGACGAGCAAAGATATTGATGGCGTCAGCTGTTTTCATGGAAGCGATCAATTGGACGCGTTTTTGGCACGCACAGAAATTCTGGTATGCCTGCTTCCCCTTACACCGGAAACCGAAAACATACTGAATAGCGAGCTTTTTTTAAAACTTCCAGAAGGTGCCGCTATTATCAATCCAGGTCGCGGCGGCCACTTGGTTGATGAAGATCTGATCAAGGCGCTGGATAGTGGGCATTTGTCTGGTGCAACTCTAGACGTCTTCCATGTGGAGCCCCTCCCAGAGGAAAGTCCGCTTTGGTCACACCCTAAAATCCGTGTCACGCCGCATGTGGCAAGTATTGCAGCACCTGGCCAAGTTGCTGAGCTTGCAGCGAAGAATATTATCCGCGCCAGAAACGGCGACGCTCTAATAAATCAAGTTGATCTCACGAGAGGGTACTAATTCAGCAAGCCGGTGGAAAAATTTAAAGTTACGTCAGATTTTTCCATGCGGCTTGTTCGATAATATCTGCTATTTCACTCAAATAAACAGAACCTTTTACGGTTCTAATAACATTTATCGACCGACGATCGGCCTCGTCAGGTTTGCGTTTCAGTAACTCCATCTTGCTTAACGTATCAAGCGCGCGCGTGACCGCCGGCTTAGAAATCTGCAGCTGGGCTGCGAGCCCCCGAACCGTATGAGGAGGTTGCTCCAAATATACCGTTAGCATAATCGCCATTTGACGTGACGATAAGTCAGGCCCCTGACGCCCGACAAGCTCACAAAGGGCTTGCTTCCATAATTTTAACGCCGCCTGCGATGTGTTCTTATTTTGCATAAACAATTATTGCATAATTTGCCTTATTTCGCAACCGTAACGGTGATGCATTCCATCCATCAATCCTGTATAAGAGACGCATTGAACGCACATAATGGATAGATGAATGAGCTTTGAATTCTTAATTACGTCATTGATTGTCGTCCTCGCTCCGGGCACCGGTGTCATCTATACAATTGCAACGGGAATCTCTCGCGGCCGCTCATATGCCACGGCAGCGGCATTCGGCTGTACAATTGGAATTGTGCCCCATTTAGTTGCCAGTATCTTGGGACTATCGGCTATCCTACATACAAGTGCACTTTTGTTCCAAAGCGTTAAATATGCAGGCGTCTTGTATCTTTTATATTTGGCGTGGCAGGCTCTAAAAGGAGAAGGCGCCCTTTCCATGAGTTCAACCAATGACAAGACCAAAAATTACCGGGCGGTCATAACAACTGGCTTTTTGATAAATATTCTCAACCCAAAGTTATCCATTTTCTTTTTGGCGTTCCTGCCGCAATTTGTCGACACAAAACAAGACGCAACCACCTTGGAAATGGGCTTGCTAGGTTTGATCTTTATGGGCATGACGTTAGGCGTATTTATAGTCTACGGGCTGTTTGCGGCAAAGCTCCGCCACCATGTTATTGCCCGGCCTAATATTCTTAAATGGTTCAATCGCAGTGTTGCTGGGGCCTTCACAGGCCTCAGCATTAAATTGGCGTTGTCCGATCGTTAATTAACTTCCGTAACGTTCTTTAAGTGCCGCGAACATTGCCCGCATGGCAAATGCTTCCCCACCGACGGGTCGTCCAGCACGGGCGCGACTGTTATAGGCCATGACATCAAAATGAACCCAGCTTTTGCTTTTCTCAACAAACTCTTTCAAGAAAAGACCTGCAGTTATAGCGCCGCCAAAACCTGAAGATCCAGCGTTATTGATTTCTGCCACTTTACTATCAATGAGTTCCCGGTATTCATCCCAAAGTGGCAAGCGCCAAACAGGATCTTTCTCATTTTTCGCATGCCGCTCGATCAAGGCAAATAAATCATCATCATCGGTAAATGTCGCTGAGATTTCCGTACCAACAGCAACTCGGGCAGCGCCTGTTAAAGTCGCAAAATCTATTAAAAGATCAGGCTCTTGTTCGTCAGCAGCCGTAATGGCATCAGCTAGAACCAAGCGCCCTTCTGCATCTGTATTGCCAATTTCTACAGTTTTCCCGTTCCGGCTGGTTAAAACATCGCCCGGACGATAGGCATTTCCGGACACAGAATTTTCAACTGCCGGGATTAACAAACGGAGCCGAACAGGGAGGTTTGCATGCATGATCATATAAGCAAGCCCCAGCGCGATGGCAGCGCCGCCCATGTCTTTTTTCATCATCAGCATTGCTGACGATGGCTTTAAATCCAAACCGCCGGTGTCAAAGCAAACGCCCTTACCAATGATAGTAACTTTTGGGGCGTTTGGATCTCCCCAAACCATATCAACCATCCGCGGCTCCTGCGTAGATGCCCGGCCAACAGCATGTACCATTGGATATGAATAGGTCAGAAGATCTGAGCCTACAATATTCATTTGCCGAGCTTCAAATTCACCAGCAACCTGGGAGACGGCACCTTCGAGAGCTTTCGGCCCCATATCTGACGTTGGAATATTAATCAAATCGCGAGCAAGGTTGGTTGCAAAAACACTCCGTTCAATATGCGCCTTGTCAGCATTTTTCGGGAGAATAAGCGTCGCCGATGTTTTTTCATTCTTTTTATAATGGTTAAATTTGTAAGTCCCCAACGACCAACCAATAGCAATATCAGTTGCCTGCTTTTCATCGAGTTCCGCATCCAGCTGGTAAACACCTTCTGGAAGAGCATTTGGAAGGGCTGCAAGGCTCCATGTGTCCCACACCAACTCTGTTACAATAAACAGAATGAAGGAGATGCTACCTTCTGCATTGGGTATGGCAATGTGAGACCCATTTTTCGGCTTGAACGACTGCGCTGAAAGCCAGCTTTTTGCAAGCTCCGTTTGCGTCTCTAACCAACCCTCAAATGCTGAAATTTCAACGGGCTTGATTGCAGTTGGTACGGCGTCTGTTTTTTCGGAAATATTAGGGATCACGTTTTTCTCCTCCAGTTTTATTGGAAGGTAACAAACGCTTGAAAGACAAACAACATCTTTCCCTTATTCTGCCACTTCATCTCGTTGGCGATAAAATTTTGTCGCCCCCGGATGAATGGGAATACCGACACCTTTTCGAGCGGTCTCATATTGAATAAGCTTGCCTTTTGAATGGCCTGAATCAAGAAGCACACGGTTTCGGGGATGCCACAGCGAACTTGCAATTCCAAAAGCCAAATCATCAGCTAATGTCGCATTCACGACCCATTGCGTACTAACCGCCAGTGTAGGAATAGCACCAAGCCCCTTATAAGTCCCGTCTGGAATGGTGCTCGCACTGAAAAACTCATAAAGATTTATGATTTCATCTGCTTTACCTCCTGCGATGGGAAGCAACTCGATCAAACCCGCGTCAGCAAGTTCCGCCACTGCCACGACAGGATATCCCGCGATGAAAAAGAACGCATCGAGCTCCCCTTTTCGAAGCAGGCTTAAAGCCTTGTCAGAGTTGGCCTCCACTGCCACATAATCTGCGGTAGTGATCCCATAGGCCTTCAGAATATTTTTAGCATTTTGCCGTGTGCCAGACCCCGGCAGGTCAATAGAAACCCTTTTATCCTTCAAGTCAGCAACTGATGAAATTCCAATGTTCTTTCGAACAATCAGATGGACATCCTCCGGATATAAATTTGCAATAACACGTAACGATTTTCCCGCGGTAGGTTTTTTTTCAAAAACACCAGTTCCGTAATAAGCCGCATAAACTAAATCAGACTGCGCCAATGCAGACTCAAGCTGTCCCGATAGAACGCTTCGAATGTTAGCGACTGATCCACGGGTTGTTTGCGCAGCAGCAATAAGTCCCGGCACACCACAAGAGCCACCTTCTTCGCAAGGCCGGCTACCTGGTGGTCCTGTTATGGTCGATCCGATTAAGGTACCAATGGGAAAATAGGTTCCCGAAGTTGATCCCGTTCCAATTCGAAAAAACGTAACATCTTGAGCGGTTAATGAGCTTGAAAACCAGACAACGGCAACAGCGGTTAAAATTACGCTGCGTGTCCATCTTACTAACTGCCGGGTCACTGACATTCTTGCCCCTCCGCTTCTAAATAAATACAATCGTTTCATCCGACTACTGTGGCGCCTGCGATCATTCGGCATACACTCATTGATATAGTCGTGCCTTCATGTAAACAAAGAAATCGTTTCTCATATGAAATAATTTAACGAGTTCCTGTTTTCTTCAACCGCAAGGCGACTTCTTCGATATCAAAAGCTAGATTTGCGGAAACTCTAACTTCTTTACAGGCTTTATGAATTCCGAAGGGTATTTGATAAAGTAATTCTTTATCTTTTCCTAAGATGGCCTCACTTGATCCCAATATACGCTCTAAGACACCCAAAAATGCGTCACATAAGGCTTCAGTATGCGCGTACTCTGTGCCAGAAATGCGGCGAATAAGCTCTGTGTTCATTTTGATCATTTGCGCAACAAGTAGGTGACGCTCTTCTACGTCTTCCATGTTGGGACCTAAGGAGAGTATTTTCGCCGATTGCCGGAGATATTGTTCGGTAAATATGGTAATTTTCCGGTCATTCACAGCATTGAGTGCCAATGTAATATTCTCAGGTGTCGCATCGAGTTCTGGCCGGTTTTCAACTTTTGCCTTCAGCGAATTGGGAACAATCATCAAACTGCTTTGAGACAATCCTCGCACAATCTGTCGCCGCTCTGGCCCCATATAATCTTCCGTCACAATAAAAGGTTTTCGGTTGTCAACCAACCCCTGCACCCGCTCAGCGATTTGGGATGCTGACATGGGGCGTGAGATCAAATCATCTGCTCCCGCACGAATTCCTTCGTTCACATATTCAGGGCTGGCATTCCATAAGGTGATAATAATATTTACAAATGGATTTGAGCCAATATCGTTGTGGCGCATTTGGCGAACCAGCGAGTTTAAATTGCCCTCACGTGTTACCATATCGCCAATGACAAGATCGTAGCTTTCTGTGGACAGTCGATCCAAAAATTCTTTTCGGTAATTTACAGCTTCAACTTCGCCAAACCCTATGGCAAGAAGCGCAGTCCTAGTGTTGTGACGCAAAGAAGCTTGCGGATCATATAACAACACTGAAGAAGACTGGTACTTAGGATCAAACATAGCTCACTTAGTAATCATGCATTAGGAAGAACACGGACAAGGTGACGGAAAATCACTTCTGGTGGCTCATTAAATCGAATTCCGATTTGGCAATCGCTATTCCAAACCGTATCACAAGAAAAAGTCCCCAATTTTGGGATAATTAATTCAAGCCCAGCACGCTCGGAAATAGGCTGCGTTAATTCAAGCCTTGCGCCGTTGGCTGAAATATCACGGACAACACCCTGAACTTCTCGCATTTCACTTCTCAGAGTAACATCATTGAAATAGATCTTAACTTTTGCTTCCCAAACCACACGACTACGCCGAAAATTTCGATTTTCGCGGTAATTATCGGCATCTTTAGTTTCATCTTTTTCGCGTGAACGTTCCAGCTCGTTCAGCATTTGATGAATATCTTTCCCTATTATCATTTACCCAATCCGCTCTTCATTAAGTAATACGCAACTTCTGTTGCTTTTTATTCCCAAACAGTAGATCAGAAATTAATTAACAAAAGGCAAATAAATTACTACCATTTAGTGCATTTCCTATGCACTTTAGCATAACTTTTAGATGTGTCGATCCGACCATTCAGCTTTTTGCGCTCTTTATCAAACTGCGTCATCAGGCTGCTGAGCTGAGTGTTCAGGCGCCGGATTAGCCGTTTCGGCTCCTTCTTGGGGTTTGACGCGAAATAGGGCTTAATTTTTTTCGCTGCCACAATCACTTTTTGCTTTAACTTCGCCTCATATTTACCCTGAACCTTGGCATTTATGGCCATATGCTCCCGTTCATGAGCTAACACCGCCTTATAGGCACAGGTTCCGGGTTTATATTTTTTGGCAACAAATATCTCGCTGTGAACGCGCTCAAAACTGAATTTGACCGTCCGTAGACTGATGCATGTTCGCTTACCAAATCGGGCGCCATTAATTTCCACACCCATGCCTGATCGCATTTCGGTGTAGGCGAGCCCAAGTAATTTTTGACCCTTACCACGTGTGTAGGCACTTATTTTTTTTGCAAAACTCGTTATTTGATTGGATGATTTCTTGAGATTTATGGTCGTTTTCACCGTATTCAGCGTAAATATCACTTGAGGATCTACACGGGTATTTAAGCACGCCTTGCTTGTCGCCGCGGACGCCTCACGCGTATGCTGGAACCCAGCAAGACAGACTGTCACGCAGAAAATTGTAAAAACAGTGGGCCTAATGTAAAACATTTCGGGCCAATTTTATATGTAAAACGAGTGATTTACACCACATGTCTCACTCCAAATATATTAATCAAACAAGGCATCAATATCAGATTGATCCAACATTTCACCATCAGAGACTTCTACCATGGCACCTTCAGTTGGAGCGACGGTTTCTTCCTTCAGCCCTCTGGCAACTTTCGGCTTCTCCGTAACTTCTATCGGTGCTTTCTGTTCTTTTTCAGGCACCTGACCATTAATGATACCGCCGGCACGGTCAATAAGTTTTCGAACAAGCGCACATTTTACAGCAATGAACTCGTTTTTCTCGCCGCTTTCAAGGACCGAAGTATCTTTGAGCAAGCTCGACTGCAGTAATGTCAATTGTCGGTTCAACATTGAAACAGTGTTATCAAAAGGGTCTCGGTATTGAGTAGGACACACGTCATAAGCATCGATCGCAAGCTCGCGATCAGCAATTCCACTGTCTCTAAAGTGGTCTTTATAGTGCTTGGGGCCCCAAGCCGCGAATTCATCTAGCATATCGGGCATATCGACAAGCAGTTCCGCAAGCATCAATGCCTCATTAAAATGATTTAGATAGTCAGTCGCAAGTAGGGACACGGCGTTTACGTTCGTTCCGAGTGCCTTAGCTCTGAATTGATCTAATTTTCCGACTGCGTCTACCATACTTAACTAACTTACTCTTAGAATTACGCCCCCACCATTCTAAGCAAACAAATCTTAAAGAACTGTATGCATTACATTTTTGCGTAAATCGGATGCGATGCAACCTGCTTAGTTAGAAAGATAGGATTGTATTTTCAGCAAGCAAATAAAGTCACGATTATTGCACGTCCAGTAGGCTGGCATGGATATCCGCATAGGAAGTTGGAAGCATTTCGCCTTCCAACAATAAGGCACTCGACAAAAGCAAAAGTAGTACTAAAAGTGACGCCGTACTCATAAACCGCGAATAACAACTTTTCACCGACAAAGCCGCTCCCAGATCATTATATATCAACCTCATATTCCCCTCCTCAGCAGGAACAGCCATAATTGCTGCCTTCCTGCAACGAAAGGTACGTACATTCACTTATTCAAACAAGCGTTAAAATTGCTATTGATTTTTAAAATACACTTTAAAAGTTTGTTCTGGTGTTTCATCAATTGAATATGGCTTCCAAACCACAAGATGTTGACATCCCGCAAAAAACAACCTTTAGGGATTTACTAAATAAAAACAGCAACTTTAAGTATACATAGCGAAAAGTCAGTTAATTCTCTCGAATCATGATTTGAATCGCAATACAAACGAACAGAAATTTACCGTTTATAAAACGCCCATAAATTTTTGAAGCAACGAAATAAGCTGTTTATGGTTTCGAACTCCCATACCTTTGATGAAAACTTCTTCCATATCTTCAACTTTTCGGCGCAATATTTCTAATTCCTCATCGCCTCGAGGCGTAAGAGAAACAGCATAAGCCCGTTTATCATTGGCGACGGGATCACGGGTAATAAATCCGTGTTTTTCAAACTGGTTCAATATGGGGACCAATGAAGATCGGTCGAGACCAGCAGCCCAAGCAATGGCAGATTGCGTTCGTCCAGGATTATTGGCAATTATTTCCATAACAGAATATTGACCTGTCATCAATTTGACGCCTGTTTCACGTAGAAACGAGCTATGAGCTGCCAAAACGGATTTTCGCATATGATAGCCAACATTATGCTCTAATGGTCCCAAATTCATAGGGGCATGGCTAGCGTCAGTCGATTTGTGCATTTCTTGTTTCGAAGTCACGAAAAATTTCTCCCAGTCTTTTGCGCTTCATTTCAATTTTTATAGACGGGGCAGCACTCACAATTCAAGACCGGACTTCCAAATCTCATTTTTAAAAAGAAAAAGCGCAGCATTTATGTCGATTAACATAAATGTCTGCGCCTTCAATTCACCTTATAAATGTATTGGTTTAACCGGCTTTTGCTTCAATTCTGCGAGCATGGAGAATTGGTTCCGTGTACCCACTTGGCTGAGACTTACCTTTCAGCACTAAATCAAGTGCCGCATTAAATGCAACCGACGTTTCGAATTTCCCAGCCATGGCCACATAAGTCTCATCGCCGCTATTTTGCCCATCTACAACAGCCGCCATCCGCTTCATGACTTCAATCACTTGGTCTTCGTTACAGATCCCGTGGTGAAGCCAATTTGCAATATGCTGGCTTGAAATGCGCAAAGTCGCCCGATCTTCCATCAGCCCAACATCATTAATATCGGGAACCTTCGAACAACCAACACCGTGATCAATCCAGCGCACAACATATCCAAGGATACCTTGGGCATTATTTTCAAGCTCTCTTTGAACTTCTTCGTCTGACAAATTCTGACCGCTCATGACCGGCGGCGTTAAGATAGCATCAAGGCTGGCTTTCTTTCGTTTTGAAAGTTCTAACTGACGATCAGCAACGGAAATTTCGTGATAATGCATAGCGTGCAACGTTGCCGCCGTTGGCGACGGAACCCAAGCACAATTGGCACCAGCTGAAGGGTGTCCGATTTTAGCCACCATCATTTCGGCCATCTCGTCAGGTTTCGCCCACATACCTTTACCTATTTGAGCATGACCGGGAAGTCCGACTTCCAGCCCAATATCGACATTCCAATCCTCGTACGAAGTGATCCAGGGCTCAGCCTTACTGTCATCTTTACGCATGAAGGCGCCAGCTTCCATACTCGTATGAATCTCATCACCCGTGCGATCTAGAAAGCCCGTATTGATAAAGAAGATACGATCAGACACAGCGCGGATACATTCTTTCAAATTCACTGTTGTCCGGCGTTCTTCATCCATGACACCAACTTTAACTGTATTTGGCTCTAGCCCGAGTGCACTCTCAACAGCAGCAAACAGATCATTTGTAAACGCGGCTTCTTCTGGACCATGCATTTTCGGCTTAACAATATAGACGCTGCCTGCACGGCTGTTCCGGCGCTCCCCTTTGCCAAGCAAATCATGCAATGCACATGCAGAGGTCATAAGGGCATCCAGAATGCCTTCCGGGATTTCATTTCCAGCGCTGTCTAAAACAGCATTGATCGTCATTAAATGACCGACGTTCCGGACCAACAATAAACTGCGACCATGAAGAACAAGTTCGCCGCCGTCTTTAGCCGTATAGGTCCGGTCTGCGTTTAACTTACGCACGACAGATTTCCCGCCCTTGGAGAACATATCCGTAAGGTTGCCCTTCATTAGCCCAAGCCAATTGCCGTAGACAACCGCCTTATCTTCAGCATCAACAGCCGCTACAGAATCTTCGCAATCTTGAATAGTTGACAGCGCGCTTTCCATAACTACGTCTTTAACACCTGCCGGATGATCGCGGCCCACCGGATGAGTGGGATCAATCTGGACATCCATATGAAGCCCGTTATTCACAAGCAATATGGAGGTAAGACTATCTGCCGCTTTATAGCCAACAAATTTCGCAGGCTCTTTAAGGCCTACACTACTGCCATCTTTTAAAGTTGCAGCAAGTTCATTGTCATCCCCAATACTATAGGCAGTCACGTCTGCATGACTTCCTGTGGCTAACGGCGCGGACTGATCCAAAAATGCTGTTGCATATTCAATAACCTTTGCACCGCGAGCTGGATTATAGGCGCCTGCTTTTTCTGCGCCGCCACTCTCACTGATAACGTCGGTGCCATAGAGGGCATCATACAAACTTCCCCAGCGCGCATTGGCGGCATTTAGGGCATATCTTGCGTTCATGACAGGCACAACAAGTTGCGGCCCTGCAACTGATCCGATTTCAGGGTCAACATTTGCGGTGGTGACTTTGAACGCAGGTCCCTCAGGCACCAAATATCCAATTTCCAACAAGAATTTTTTATAAGCGGGAAGATCTTGGGCTTGCCCTGCATGGTCTTTACACCAAGTATCCATTTTGGATTGTAGGTCTTCACGTTTTTGAAGAAGTGCTTTGTTTCTCGGCCCGAACTCCGCAACTAACTGTTCCAGAATACTCCAAATCTTATCGGCTGAAATGTCCAAGCCAGTTGTGATTTCATTTTCAACAAGTGACACCAATTCATTAGCGACACTTAAATTTCCTTTTTGAACATAATCCGACATTCGGGGCTCCTCTAGATGAAAACTGAACTCAACTCGTCGTTCAGTAGTAATTTGATAAGTGCATATTGACAGCAAGGGTGGCATTAGGGAATAATATTTGGAAACGTTTTCACAATATGGAAATTTCGCACTCAATGACAGTTCCGCAAAAGAAATCTAGCGCCCGAACAGGACAAGTCCAATCCCTGACCCGAGCTTTGTCTATTCTCAACACCATAGGCATATCTCCGTCGGGATTAAAATTAACTGAAGTTGCCCGAAAATTGGACTTGGCTCCCTCGACTACTCACCGCTTGCTAACCACGTTGCAGGAGGAAAAATATGTTCAATTTGATCGCGACGCCAGCCGTTGGCAGGTCGGGATACAAGCCTTCGTAACCGGAAACGGATTTTTATCTTCAAGGGATTTGGTAACAGTCGCCCGCCCCTACATGCGGCGGATGATGGAAGAAAATGGAGAGACCGTAAATTTGGCGATTTCCGAGGGTGATGATGTCATCTATATGGCCCAAGTAGAGAGCCGCGAGATGATGCGGGTGTATTCAAAACCTGGAAATAGAGTTCCCCTTCACTGCTCCGGTGTGGGCAAAGCCATGCTCATGCTCATGGAAGACAAAGATATAAATCGAATTTTTCAAGCCGCTGGCCTTCCAAAACTAACGGAGAAAACCCTACTGGACGTAGAGAGTCTAAAAGCAGAACTCGCCATGAGCCGCACCCGCGGATTTGCGACCGATGACGAAGAACATGCTGTTGGCCTTCGATGTGTTGCAAGTGTCATTTACGATGAATACGCCGAACCATATGCCGCCCTGTCCATTTCAGGCCCAACAGCCCGTATCACAACCGCTCGTCTGTTGGAATTGGGCGAAACCGTCAAGCAGTTTTCATCAGACATTACATCTGCACTTGGCGGCCGCATCCCAGCTTAAGTCGGATGAAATTCCATTTGACCAGTTCCAGAGTTTCGATTGGCAACCAATTTACCAGCAACGTAAGTCGCTTGTACTGTGCGCGGATCGGCAAGTGTCATCAGAACAAAAAGAATATCATGCAGGCTGTCTGTATATTTTAGGCGATGGGCCAAAAGTGGTGTCGCTTTCAAATCCATAACGATTAGATCGGCCTCCATACCTGGCGCGACACTCCCCACCTGGTCTTCTAAATACAAAGCCTCCGCGGCCCCGCGCGTTGCCAGATAGAATGCGTGAAACGCGCTTAAAGAGTACCCGGTCAGCTGGGCCATTTTGTAGGCCTCCCCCATGGTTGCCAGTTGGGAGAAACTTGTCCCTCCCCCAAGGTCTGTGGCGAGGCCGACCCGAACAGGACGATCTTCTCTTTTAGCTTCAGCAATGCTGAAAAGGCCGCTTCCTAGGAAAAAATTCGATGTTGGGCAATGGGCGAGGCTAGTACCACTATCGTGGAGACGCTGCATTTCATCTTCTGCCAAATGCACCCCATGGCCGTATATGGCCCGGGGGCCGGTTTGGCCAAAATGCTCGTAGACATCTAAATAACCAGAAGCATCTGGGAAAAGAGATTTGACCCATTCAATTTCATCCAGATTTTCAGAAATATGTGATTGCAAATAAGTTCCCGGGTGCTCTTTCCAAAGGGCGCCCGTCATTTCCATTTGCAGAGTGCTGCTGGTTGGCGCAAACCGCGGAGTGATGCTGTAAAGGCAACGATCTTTATCGTGCCATTTTTCTATAAGTGTCTTGCTCTGATCATATCCAGTTTGCGCGGTATCAAGTAACCCCTCCGGCGCATTTCGGTCCATGAGAACTTTACCTGCAATATTGCGCATGCCAAATTTGACTGATTCTTCGAAAAATGCATCAACAGAAGCGGGCTCAACCGTACAAAAAACAGATGCCGTTGTGGTCCCTGCGGCCAAGGCTTCCCTCAAAAACAAAGCTGCGGTTATTTGCGCATGGGATTTATCTCCAAATTTTTGCTCGGCAACAAAGGTATATTTATTCAGCCAATCGATGAGTTGTTTACCGAACGCCCCGATAATTTCTGTTTGAGGGTAATGCACATGGCAGTCGATAAAGCCTGGCATGATCAAGCTGTCACGATAATGCGTCACAATAACGGAGCGATCAAGGTCTGCCAAAAGCGTTGAAGCCGGCCCGACTTTCGTAATTTTGCCGTCTTCCATAATGACCAAACCATCGTCTTCATAATACAGAAACTCATCCATAGGAGTATTGAATGGGCTACTGCGAAAAGACAGAATAGAACCCCGAATAGCACTTAACATTTAAACTTCCACTTCTGAGACTTAGGCCAGCTGACCATCATAGCAAATGTTGCCCTTTAATGTGATTAAAATTTCGTCATTGGCCGCATACCACCCAAGCGAGCCTGCGCCATTTATCACCGATGGCAATTCATTTTGTTGTTGCACCATTCAATTGGTGCTTGGATAAAGAATAGAAAGAGTTGAAAGAATAAAAATAGGAAGGACCGAAGAATGTCTGACGCATATACAAAACTCGAACCTGCAATCGCCGAATTTGGAGAAACCACAGTTCGCCCCAACATCTTACAATGGGAGCGAGATCATTTATCGCCAAAATCATTCTTTAAAAAGGCTGCTGAATTTGGCCTTCTAAAACTTGAAACGCCTCGAGAGTTAGGGGGTTTGGGTCTCAACTTCTCTGATAAAGTCAAAATTGCGCGGCAATTATCCCATTATTCCATGGCAGTTACTTTTGCTCTCATTAACAGCCAAAATATCGCCACTAGAATGGCAGTTAGTACAACCCTTCGCCACAGACACGATTTACTACCGGGACTTCTTACCGGTGAACTTGTTGGATGTACGGCCCTAACTGAACCTCACGCCGGGAGTGATTTTGCGGCCATAAAAACTGCAGCGACCAAAGTTAGCGGTGGATGGCGAATAAACGGTAAAAAAGCATGGATCACTAACGCCGTAAATGCTGATGTTATTATGCTTTACGCTCAAACTGACGTGGAAAAAGGCTGGAAGGGTATTGCCTCCTTTTTAGTTGATGCGCGAAATCCGGGTTTTAGTAGGGATGCCAAATACGACTTGATCGGTGGGCACGCTACAGGCGTTGGTGGTTTTGCTTTGAATGATTATTTCGCGCCCGACGATGATCTCATTGCGCCGCCGGGGGATGCCTTTAAATCCGCGATGATCAGCATAAACGGGGCCCGAACGTATGTCGCTGCCATGTGCACTGGAATGTTGGACGATGCCTTGCAAAAGGCAACCTCATACGGAAAAACTCGCGATAGTTTTAACAAATCTTTGCTCGATCATCAGGGCCTGAAGTGGTCACTAACAGATGTGAAATCAAAAATTGAAATTCTAGATTTACTAACTCAGAAAGCAGCCACTCAAATCGATACCAATGAAGATGCCATTTTGAGTGCTGCAATTGCGAAAAAATACGCAGGAGAGGAAACACTTTCTGGACTTGAGACCTGCATTCAGGCCATGGGTGCAAACGGGATACGGGAAGAAAATTTACTGGGCCATCATTTGGCTTGCGCCAAAATTGCGGCCTATACAGACGGTTCCACTGAGATGATGAAGGAGCGTATTGCCGCCTACCTTTAGCAGGAAAATTTTTACCGCATCACTTTTTGTGCTACAATGCATTCATAAATAAAAAACAATAAAAACAAGAGACGATCAAATGGACCTTAAACTCAGCAACGAACATGAAGCGTTTCGCGAAGAAGTTCGCACCTTTCTTGATGACAATCTAACGGAAAACTTGCGCGCGCGTACATCTGTACAAGCGTCAATTCGAACAGACCCAGAAACAGCAGGCGAATGGGCCAGAATCCTCGGCAAAAAAGGATGGTTAACCTACAACTGGCCGACGTCTATGGGCGGACCTGGCTGGGACGTTGTTAAGCGGTATATATTCGAGTTTGAAAGCTCCATTGCTGGCGCACCAATTATAAACTCTATGGGCTACCGAATGGTAGGTCCATTGATCGATAAATACGGTAGCCAAGAGCAAAAAGACTTCTACTTACCCCGTATTTCCAAACATGAAGATTCTTGGTGCCAGGGATATTCCGAACCCGGCGCAGGATCCGATCTAGCGTCACTTCAAACACGGGCCACCAGCGACGGTGATGATTATATTATCAACGGCACAAAAATTTGGACCACAGGCGCGCATTACGCAAATCGTTGCTTCTGTCTCGTCCGCACAGATAACAGCGGGAAAAAACAAGAAGGCATCTCCTTTGTTTTGATCGACGACATGACTGCGCCAGGCATCAGCATTCGGCCCATTTTGACGATTTCAGGTGACCATGAGCTTAATCAGGTCTTTTTTGATGATGTCCGCATTCCCAAAAGCAACCGCGTTGGCCCCGAAAATGAGGGTTGGACAGTTGCCAAATATTTGCTCGAATTTGAACGCGGCGGTATTGCTTATACGCCATCATTAAAGGCTGGTCTTGAAAACGTAAAGGCCATTGCCAAAGCAGAGTCTTCTGGCACAGGTGAACGCCTCATTGATGACCCCACATTTGCAAAACGTCTAAGCGATCTTGAAATAAAACTTATGGCCGCTGAATTCACTGAAATGCGACAAATGTCAGCCCTCAGTCAGGGGCAAAATCCCGGAGCGAACTCATCTATAGTGAAGTTAAAAGGCTCTGAGCTTTTACAAGAAATGGGTGAACTTCGGATCGAAGCAATTGGCTTTTATTCGCTGCCCTATATTACAGAGACACGGGACCCCGGAAGTAATGCGTTTTTCCCAGGGCCAGAGCGGGCACGGACAGCCATGGCAAAATACTTAAATGGGCGCGCATCCACCATCTATGCTGGCTCCAGCGAAGTGCAAAGAACAATCTTAGCAAAGCAGGTTTTGCAACTCTGATATTTGCAACAGGGGAGATCCAATTCTCCCCGCCATGCCTTTATCAATACTCATCCATAAAAGACGAACTAAAAATAAAAAACACTCAAGTAAAAATGATTGTTACTACAAATTTACTTTGCGTAAATTAAACTTAAATAAATAACGAGAAAAATTTTGTTATTTATATAAATCTTATAAGACATCTATTAGAGTTTTACTTTGATGAATGTCGCATATGAAGTAAATTACGGCGGTTTTCAGCCTGTTGACAGTCGAATTCTGATAACCTACCCTAAAAGCCGTAAATTTATTTTGAATTTTGACCTTCTTTTACGACTAGAAGCAAACTAATTGCTCACGTCGAAACCAAAGAACTGGGAGATACCTATGAAACGATTACTGGGAGCCGCTTTAGTGCTCGCAAGTATGGCTGGCGCATCCACTGCGAGTGCAGCCTGCGGTAAAGTTACAATTGCGGACATGAACTGGAGTTCAGCAACTGTAATTGCAAATGTTGACAAGTTTATCCTAGAACACGGTTATGGATGTGCAGCGGAACTTATTCCAGGCGACACAATGCCAACTGGCACATCTATGATTGAAAAAGGCGAGCCTGATATCGCGCCTGAATTATGGAGTAATTCCATGAAGGCTGCACTTGATAAAGGTGTTGCTGAAAAACGTCTTCGCTATGCTGGTAAATCTCTCGCAGACGGCGGCGAAGAAGGCTTCTGGGTTCCAGAATATATGGTAAAAAAAGATCCAAGCATGGCGACGATTGCAGGGATCATCAAGAATGCCAAAATGTTCAAACATCCAGAAGATCCATCAAAATCTGCAATGATGGGCTGCCCAGCGGGTTGGAACTGTCAGATCTCTGCTGCAAATCTCTTTAAAGCGCTTAAGCTTGAATCTGCTGGATTCGAACTTATCGATCCAGGTTCCGGAGCGGGTCTCTCTGGCTCTATCGCCAAATCATATGAGCGCGGTGAAGGTTGGTTCGGTTATTACTGGGCGCCAACAGCTATTCTTGGTAAGTATAAAATGGTAAAAGTTGATACTGGCAACGGTATTGATGAGGAACATTTCAAAAGCTGTACAACGAGTCCAGATTGTGAAAATCCAAAAGTCACAATGTACCCACCATCACCGGTCCATACGGTTACTACGGAAGCATTTGCCTCAAAAGCACCTGAAGCATATGCCTATTTGACTAAGCGTTCTTTCAAAAACTCTGAAATGAACGAATTGCTTGCCTGGATGGAAGAAAACCAGGCAGACGGTGATATCGCAATGGAACAGTATATGAAAACCAACGAGGCCACGTGGTCGACGTGGGTTTCCGCTGATGTTGCAGCGAAAATTAAAAAGGCGCTAGCTGCCCTTTAATTACAACAAGCCCCGCCATTGATAAGATGGCGGGGCTTTTTACTTTCTAGGCAGAATTTTTACCGGAGTAGTATAATGTCAGAAGCAAATTGGCTGACGAAATTCCCCGAAATGGAACGAAGCGACTTACTTGTCATCCGCAAAGGTTTGGACGGCGCGTATAAAGAATTTTCTCGCTCCTATGGCGAAATTATTGAAGGCTTGTTTGACCCTCTTCTTCGGTTTCTCGTTTGGTTCGAAAAATTACTCGTAACCTCCCCATGGTGGATAATCATTGCAGTTATCTGTAGTATTGTTTATTCGGCCACCCGATCAGTCAAACTCACAATCGGTGTTTTAATAGCCTTCGTTTTGATTGGTTATTTCGGTATGTGGGAAAATACCATGCGGACCATGAGTATCATCTTCGTATGTACCATGCTCTCTATTGCCATTGGCATTCCAGTTGGCATTCTAATGTCGCGCTCAAACCGCATGCAATCAATCGTCACTCCTATTCTCGACATTATGCAAACCATGCCGGCGTTCGTTTACCTGATCCCCGTGGTTATGTTGCTTGGTATCGGCAAGGTCCCTGGTGTTATCGCCGTTGTAATTTACGCAATACCGCCAGTTATCCGCCTTACCAATCTGGGTATCAGACTTGTGGATAAAGAAGTGCTAGAGGCCGCTACCGCCTACGGTGCCAACTCGACACAACGACTGCTCGGGGTTCAGTTACCCCTTGCTCTGCCAACCATTATGGCGGGTATCAACCAGACAATTATGATGGCGCTAGCGATGGTCGTGATCGCGTCGATGATTGGCGTAAAGGGACTGGGACAACCGGTTCTAAAATCCATTACAAATCAGTATTTCACGTTGGGACTTTTCAACGGCCTTGCAATTGTTGCCCTCGCGATCGTATTTGATCGCGTCTCGCAAGCCTATGGCAAGCGCACTCAGAAACATATGGAAAGGGCCCACTAATGACCGTTCCTCTTATAAGTATCCAAGGTCTTTACAAAGTCTTTGGCACCAAGCCTAAAACCGTCATGCCAATGGTCAAAGATGGCATGCCAAAAGACGACATTCTCGCAAAAACTGGCCACACAGTTGGACTTAAAGACATCAACCTCGACATCAATAAAGGTCAGATTTATGTCATCATGGGCTTGTCAGGCTCAGGAAAATCGACCCTTATCCGGCACCTAAACCGATTGATCGAACCAACAGAAGGTAAAATCATCGTCGACGGCGAGGATGTTATGGAGCTGGGCCAGAAAGGTCTGGAACAATTCCGCCGTAACCGCATGTCTATGGTTTTTCAACGCTTTGGCTTAATGCCTCATCGTACAGTTATCGAAAATATCGCCTATGGCCTAACGGTGCAGGGAATGAACAAAGTTGACCGGGCAGCCAAAGCCGGTGAATGGCTGGAGATTGTTGGGCTTTCGGGGTATGAAAACCAGTATCCATCGCAGCTATCTGGCGGACAGCAGCAACGTGTTGGTCTTGCTCGCGCGTTATGTACAGACGCCGACATCCTGCTTATGGATGAGGCTTTTTCCGCGCTTGATCCGCTCATTAGAAGTGAGATGCAGGATCAGCTTATCGAGCTCCAAGAAAAACTGCATAAAACCATTGTCTTTATCACTCATGATTTGGATGAAGCCCTGCGCCTTGGCGACAGAATTGCTATCTTGAAAGACGGTGAATTGGTTCAAGAGGGAGCGCCTGCGGACATTCTTCTTCACCCAGCTACAGCCTATGTCGAGGCTTTCGTTAAAGACGTGAACCGTGCTCGCGCACTGACCGTTGAAACCGTTATGAAGCCACCTGCACATCGGATTACCACCGGTACAATCGCAGAAGCTTTGCAACAAATGAAAACCTTCTCCAAAGACTACGGCTATTACTGCACAGACGACGGCTATCAAGGTTTCTTGCTGCAAACGACTCTCGAAGAAGCCGCTAAAAAAGATGGCGACAAAGCCATTGAACAAGGCTTGTTTGAAGACTTGCCGCATATCTCGCCTGATACGGTTTTGGAAGAGATCATCCCAGAAAGTATGGAGGCAAATTATCCTCTTCCTGTGGTGGATGAAGATGGGGACCTACAAGGAAACCTTCCGCGCTCTTCTCTCGCTGAAGTTCTCACTAACTAAAATCAGGGAAAGCCTTCGGGCTTTCCCTCTCCTCCTCCCTGAAGCCCCAAAATATTATTATTTTCAAATGCAT
>CAJXWA010000025.1 GCA_913062525.1 uncultured Alphaproteobacteria bacterium
AACAGCAAACGCGTTGGATTTAGCGCTGGAATATGCGGAGAAAATTGCCGCTCGCCCACCGCTCCCGGTTCGGATGATCAAGAAAGGGGCGAATGCCGCGGCAACCGCCCTAAATCATGCAACGAGTTATATGGATATAGATCAATATACGCTCGCCACCCTCTCTGATGATTACAAAGAGGGCGTGAGCGCATTTATTGAAAAACGGGATCCCGATTTCAAAGGGAGCTGAGTTACTCAGGTTTTTCAAATTCACCGTGGCGACCTGTGCCGCTGACAAATCTACCAGCACCTGTCTGAAATCCATCTTTAAAGGCAGCTTGACTGCCTTTAATTTCGCGCTCGATAGCTTCGGCTTCTGGGAAATCCCATTGTGTCAAAGCAGAATGCCTGTCTGATAGCATCGCTGTTTGGGGGAAACTTGAAAGTTCAAGGGCAAGTTGCTGGGCTGCCTGCAACGCTTCGCCTTTAGCAACGAGCCGATCAGCGAGACCAAAATGATAGGCTTCTTTGGCATCAACGGGTCGACCAGTCATAAGCATATCTAGGGCGCGGCTTTCCCAATTATTCTGGGGAGGCGAACTGTACATCCGTTCGGCATAGGGCCACCAAAACGTCTGCAAAAAACGCCAAAGATCGCACTTTCGCTCGCAACTCGCATATCGCACCAAACCGCAAGGGCTAGCCCGGCGGCAACGGCATGCCCTTCAATAGCGCCAATGACGGGTTTGGAAAGGCGTCTGCGTGTGACGCCTTTATCCGATCCCGCCCAGCTAAACCCAATGGAGGCACCGGACGAGACCTCTTCAAGGTCTGCACCGGCACAAAATCCATCACCTTTACCCGTGAACACAGCGACTTTCGCAGTGTTGTCTTTTTCAAAATCCGAAAATGCATCATGGAGGCCTTTTACAGTCTCCATGTCGCAAGCGTTTCGAACTTCTGGTCGGTTAATGGTAACGGTTGTAACCGCGCCGTCTTGGGTGACTTCTATTTTCCCGTTTGCATATGATCGCATCGTTTTTCCCCTATTTTTGTTTTTGTCGGGACATTATTGCTTTTATGCGAGAAAACGATCTCTCAGTTTCCGCATACCGCCTAACCAGCGATCGTAGTTCGCTGTTTTATGGCGCATGTAGTCAAGAACTTGTGGGTGCGGGAGGATCAAGAATTCTTCTTTATCCATAGTCTCAATGACGCAATCAGCAAGTTCTTCGGGTTCAAGAGTACCGTCAACAGATGCGACTTGATCAAGCCTGCCTTCTGTCATGGCAGTGCGGACTTGCTGCGGGCAAAGAACAGAGACGCGAAGACCTTTGTCGCCATAGCGAATAGCCATTGTTTCAGCAAAGGCAATGGCAGCATGTTTTGTAACGGCATAAGGGGCGGAATCAATTTGGCTCAACAGGCCTGCTGCTGACGCTGTGTTAACAAGATATCCGCCGCCTTGTGCAACCATTTTATCGGCAAGTGCGCGAGCTGCATAAATATGAGACATCACATGAACATCCCAATGTAAGTTCCAGATATCATTGGGAAGTTCTTCCCATCCGTAACGGGCGAGGCCAGCGTTTGATACAAAAATATCAATTTGCCCATAAGCCTCTTCTGCTTTGGCGATAAGGTTCAGGATATCGCTCTCTTTGGCAACGTCACATGTAACTGCGAGGCCATCTACTGATGCGGCAACTTCTTGAAGGGAGCCATCTTGAAGATCGGCAACTGTTATGGATCTTGCGCCTTCTTTATGGAAGCGTTCTGCAAGTGCTTTACCAATGCCGCTTGCGCCGCCAGTAATGACAATATTTTTCCCTGTAACTTTCATTTGTTCCGCCTTTTATTATTGGTTGTTGGAGCGATTTTGGCAATCATGGTAGCGAGTATTGAAGGGAGCACAACAAAAAAAAGACGCCCGAAGGCGCCTTTAATTCTAGCCGGAATAGTCTTTTAGTTTGTAAAAGACTGAATACCTGTTTGCGCGCGCCCCAAGATCAGGGCATGCACATCATGAGTACCTTCATAGGTATTAACAGCTTCCAAATTCATCACATGGCGGATCACATGGTATTCATCACTGATACCATTGCCGCCGTGCATGTCACGAGCGACACGAGCAATGTCGAGAGACTTGCCGCACGAGTTCCGCTTGATCAAAGAAATCATTTCAGGAGCGGCGCGATCTTCGTCGCGAAGGCGTCCCACACGCAAGCAAGATTGTAATCCCAGTGTGATTTCTGTCTGCATATCAGCCAATTTCTTTTGGATAAGCTGGTTTGCTGCAAGTGGGCGTCCGAACTGTTTACGCTCTAACGTATAGTTGAGGGAGGCTTGCCAGCAGAATTCTGCGGCACCAAGAGCGCCCCATGCAATGCCAAAGCGGGCACTGTTAAGGCAGCCAAATGGACCAGCAAGACCTTGGACATTTGGCATCAAGTTTTCTTCTGGAACGAAAACGTTATCCATAACGATTTCGCCGGTTACAGACGCCCGAAGAGAAAATTTACCTTCGATTTTTGGGGCAGACAGGCCTTCCATTCCTTTTTCAAGGATAAAACCGCGAATGACATCATCATCTGTTTTTGCCCAAACGACAAATACATCAGCAACTGGTGAGTTGGTGATCCACATCTTCGCACCGTTCATCCGATAGCCGCCATCAACTGATTTTGCGCGGGTGATCATGCTGCCAGGATCTGATCCATGATCAGGTTCTGTAAGTCCAAAGCAGCCGATCCATTCACCAGTGGCAAGTTTCGGCAAGTATTTCTCACGTTGGGCTTCAGTTCCGTATGTGTAGATGGGGTGCATAACAAGGCTCGATTGAACGCTCATCATCGAGCGGTAACCACTGTCGACACGTTCCACTTCACGGGCAATCAAGCCGTATGAGACATATGACAGTCCAGCGCAACCGTATCCTTCGATCGTTGCGCCGAGAAGGCCAAGTTCGCCCATTTCGCGAAAAATGCTAGTATCCATTTTTTCGTGTCTGTTAGCCTCTAAAATGCGAGGCATCAATTTGTCCTGACAATAATCATGGGCGGTTTGCCGCACCATTCTTTCTTCTTCTGTTAATTGATCTTCTAGAAGGAACGGATCTTCTGCATTAAATGCAGGACGATGTTTGGCAGGGGATTTGCTCATTGGGGGGCTCCAAATCGGGCTGTTGAAAAGTTTAAATTCTTTTACTTAATTTTTTGAGTTTGTATATATGTGTCTATATAATTTCCAACAGGAACTCAACAATGTCTGCATAAAAGGTTTTAAACAGCACGATATTGTCAGTAAAATTTAGGTGATGAGCGATTAAATGGCGGCAAGTGAAGGTAATTACATCATTGAATTTGTGAAGATCGGGAATTCTGTAAAGGTTTCCGCGTTTGATCCTGCAACTCTAACTGAAGTTTCTATTGTTGGCTCCGCGAAAGCGTCAAAACTGGATCTGCAGCGGACTGCCATCCAAAAACTCCACTATGTGATCGAAAAAAATAACGGTCAGAAAAATAACAAGGCGCAAAAGGAACCAAACAAAAAACGGGGCATAATCGTCTGATTAAGCTGTTTGCCTCCCTTTGCTGGAGCGACCGTTTGTCAGTGTTGGCAGATTTCAGCGGTCAGAGCGCCGCGCATTAGAATTTCAAAATCCCAATCTGTTACATGAACCAGATTTTCATGATCACCGGCTTCAAAATAAATGTCTGTATTTTCTTCAAGCGCTTGATCCATAAGAACGTTCATGCCGTACGCATTGCCAACAGGGGGAACAGCGCCCAATTTGCAATCATCAAACATGGGGCTGAATTCTGTTTCGGAAGATAAGGAAAGATGACGACTGGTCAGTGCTTCAATCTTGTCTAGTGACAGACGCTCTTCACTAGGGATTACAGCCAATATAAATCCAGTTTTATCTTTTAGGACCACCGCTTTTGCGACGCATTTCTTGTGGACATGAGCCTTTTGGGCAGCCTCGCAAATGGTGGCAGACGGCATATGATGCACCAGATCATATTCAATTCCAGCACGGAGCATATAAGTTTCTAATGTTGAGGCCATTCCCATGGTCTACTCCTTTCATTATTTTAAAGAGAAAGACGGCAGAATCTGGTGTGGGCAGATGGACGAGGACATGAAATCCATTTCCAGTCCTAATTTGTAATTCTGCCAAAATATTACGCAGTGCTAATGTATAGAGATTTGCAGTAAAAATTACAAGAAAAAAGCGATGCAGAGAGAGGCCCAGCACCCGGAGTTGTTGGGGTTCGGATATTTACCAGCCTTTTTTCATAACTAACGCTAGGACGCGCAGCGATGTTGTGATATCCAACCCGCGCTACATTGGCTGATTGGGGGGAATTGTTGTGGTCTTACCTTGGACAAAAGGAGAGACAACTAACACTTCTTTTTGACGGTGTTTTCTCACCTATGAAAGCCGCCTTTACGATTTATTTTCCCGGCAGAAATATATTCTGTACCCCGGGTGTCTAGATATGGAGTGACCTTTATGAGCAAGCAAAACCAAGATCATATTAATTTCTTTAGTGCGGATCTTCAGAAAAACGATCCAAGTGTTTTTGCAGCAATGGGGCAGGAACTGGGTCGCCAACGCGACCAGATTGAGCTAATTGCATCTGAAAATATTGTAAGCCCAGCTGTTATGGCTGCGCAAGGCTCTGTTCTTACAAACAAATATGCTGAAGGTTACCCCGGTCGTCGCTACTACGGCGGCTGTGAATATGTTGATATCGTTGAAAATCTGGCAATTGAGCGGGCTAAGGAACTTTTTGGTTGTGATTTTGCCAATGTTCAACCGAATTCAGGCTCTCAAGCGAACCAAGGTGCCTTTATGGCAATGATTAAGCCTGGGGATACAATTCTTGGCATGTCATTGGCAGCTGGCGGTCATCTCACTCATGGTGCGGCACCTAACCAATCTGGAAAGTGGTTCAATGCAGTTCAATATGGTGTTCGCAAAGAAGACCATCTTGTTGATTTTGACGAGGTTCGCGCTTTGGCTCATGAACATAAACCGGCATTGATCATTGCTGGTGGTTCTGCGTACCCACGTCATTTGGATTTTGCGAAATTCCGTGAAATTGCGGATGAAGTTGGCGCATTGTTGATGGTTGATATGGCTCATTTTGCGGGTTTAGTTGCCGCAGGTATTCATCCAAGCCCATTCCCGTATGCAGACATTGCAACAACGACCACCCATAAAACACTTCGCGGACCACGCGGTGGCATGATCCTGACAAATGATGCGGCTCTTGCGAAAAAGGTAAATTCTGCGATCTTCCCAGGCCTTCAAGGCGGACCCCTGATGCATGTGATTGCGGGTAAAGCTGTCGCCTTTGGCGAAGCCTTAACACCAGCGTTTAAAACATATGCACAACAAGTTGTCGATAACGCTGATGCGCTCGCTAAATCCCTTATTGGTCACGGTTTAGACATCGTATCTGGCGGTACAGATACGCATTTGTTGCTTGTTGATCTTCGTCCGAAGAAACTGACAGGCAAGCTCGCTGAACGGTCAATGGAAAATGCGAATATTACCTGCAACAAAAACGGTATTCCGTTTGATCCAGAAAAACCAATGGTGACTTCTGGTGTTCGTCTTGGCTCTCCAGCGGCGACAACTCGTGGCTTTGGTGTCGCTGAGTTTACCAAAGTCGGCGACCTGATTGCTGAAGTCCTTGACGGATTGGTCGCAAACCCTGAGGATAACAGCACAGTTGAGGCGAAGGTTCGGGCTGAAGTTAAAACACTTTGTGATGCTTTTCCGATCTACCCGTCTCTATAAATAGAGCTAATTGTTGGAGCGCCGGTGATTTAAAGTGCTCCAACAGTACTATTGCTTGATTAGGGAGTTTGTGAATGCGTTGTCCATTTTGTAACAGTGAAGAAACTCAAGTAAAAGACAGTCGCCCGACGGAAGATAATACGGCTATTCGGCGGCGACGTGCTTGTACCTCTTGTGGGGCTCGATTTACAACGTTTGAACGTGTTCAGTTGCGCGAATTAACTGTTATCAAGAAAAGTGGCCACAGAAACCCGTTTGAACGCGAAAAGCTTGAAAAAGCTGTTGCAATAGCAACCCGCAAGCGTTCCGTTGATCCCGATAAAATTGAACGGATGATTAACGGGATTGTCCGACAACTTGAAAGTAGCGGAGATCAAGAAGTCGCGTCAGACAAGATCGGCGAACTTCTGATGGAGGGACTGGCAAACGTCGACAGTGTATCCTATGTTCGTTTTGCATCGGTTTACCGGGAATTTCGGGAAGCTAAAGATTTCGAAGAATTTATTGGCGAACTGCACAGTGGCGTCACAAGCTGAAGATCAAATCTTAGACATTCACTATATGACCATCGCGCTTCGCTTGGCGCGGCGCGGGTGGGGACATGTTGCCCCTAATCCGGCTGTGGGATGCGTGTTGGTTCTGGGTGACAAGATCGTTGGTCGCGGCTGGACCCAAGATGGGGGGCGCCCCCACGCGGAAACGATGGCGTTGGGACAAGCTGGTGCCTTAGCTGAAGGTGCGACAGCCTACGTAACGCTAGAACCCTGCTCACACCACGGAAAGACAGCACCTTGCAGTGAAGCTTTGATTGCGGCGGGTGTTCAGCGAGTTGTCTCTGCTTTGCAAGATCCTGATGAACGGGTTAATGGCAGGGGAATTAAACTCCTTGAAGATGCTGGCATTCAAGTCACGACGCGAGTTTGCGAGGCGGAAGCGCTTGAGAACAATTTGGGTTTTGTTCTCGCAAAAACTATAAATAGACCGCTGGTTAGCTTGAAAATGGCGACCACACTGGACGGTAAAATTGCGACCCGAACAGGAAACAGCAAATGGATCACGGGCACCGAAGCCCGGCAATACGGTCATATGCTCCGATCTCAACATGATGCTATTCTCGTTGGTATTGGAACTGCGCTTGCAGATGATCCGATGCTCAATTGCCGTGTGCCGGGTCTTGAAAATTATGCACCGGGTCGTATTGTCGCAGATAGTCGGTTACGTCTTCCGTTAACCAGCAATTTGGTTAAAACTGCAAGAGACATACCGCTTTGGATCATTACGGCGCCTGAGAATAATCCGGAACGTATAAAAGCGTTTGAAGAATTAGGAGTTCGTATTCTTGAGTGCGAGCCAGACGCGTCAGGATATCCGAATATGAAGCGGGCACTAGAACAGCTCGTTGAGTTGGGAATTACACGATTGTTGGTAGAAGGTGGTTCCCATCTGCAAGCATCGTTGGTAAAAGAGGGTTTAGTCGACCAGCTTTATTGGTTTAGAGCTGCCAAGATTATCGGTGGGGACGGGATTTCTGTTCTTCAATCCATCGGTTTGACAGAGGTCCATAAGGCCCCTGCGTTGAAATTAGTTGAAACTCGTCGCTTGGGCGAGGATCAAATGGAAAATTATCTTCTTCGAAATGAGTGAACGATGTTTACCGGAATTATCACAGACGTCGGGACGATTGCCTCCCTTGATAAAAATGGCGACACAAAAATAAAAATAACAACGTCGTTTGACACCAAAAATATTGATATAGGCGCTTCAATCGCCTGTTCGGGGGTCTGTCTGACCGTAACCGATAAAGGAAATGATTGGTTTGCGGCTGAAGCGTCGGATGAGACACTTTCTTGCACCAACCTTGGTGGTTGGAAAACGGGCTCTCCGGTTAATCTGGAACGGGCGTTGAAAATTGGTGATGAGTTGGGCGGCCACGTTGTTACTGGACATGTTGACGTGGTCACCAAACTGACAGCGCTGGAACCTGTTGGAGATTCCATAAAGCTGACCTTTGCGTTGCCATCGGACTATGCTGGCTTTGTAGCCGCAAAGGGATCTGTGACACTAGACGGTGTTTCTTTGACTGTAAACGCAGTGGGGGATGACTTCTTCACTGTGAATATTATATCTCATACCAGTGCGAACACTTCGTTTAAGCATTTGGAAGTTGGTCAAGAAATAAATTTGGAAATTGATGTCCTTGCCCGTTATGTGGCTCGTATGAATGAGGTATCAAAGTAAAATGGATTATAAATCGCATCTCTCCTCCACAGAAGAAATTCTTGAGGATGCCCAGAACGGCAAAATGATTATCCTCGTTGATGCCGAAGATCGCGAAAACGAAGGTGATCTGGTTATCCCTGCTCAAATGGCAACACCGGACGCTATTAATTTTATGGCCAAATTTGGTCGCGGGTTGATTTGTTTGTCCATGACAGAAGATCGGATTAATGAACTTGGTTTGCCCTTGATGGCACAATCAAACGCATCCCGCTTGCATACGAACTTCACAGTTTCTATTGAGGCACGTGAAGGTGTGACAACCGGCATTTCTGCGGCAGACCGCTCCCATACTATCGCTGTGGCGATTGATCCGACCAAAGGCAAACAAGATATAGTAAGCCCAGGGCATGTGTTTCCGCTGGTCGCCCGTGAAGGCGGCGTATTGCGCCGGACTGGTCATACGGAAGCCGCTGTTGACATCGCCCGCCTGGCAGGCCTTATCCCGGCCGGCGTTATCTGTGAGATCATGAACGATGATGGCACAATGGCGCGATTGCCTGATTTGATTGAATTCTCTAAGAAACATGGTTTAAAAGTTGGCACGATTGCTGATTTGATCGCCTATCGCCGTCACAATGACAGTTTAATTGCCCGTGAAATCGAAGCCGATATTTCAAGTATTTACGGTGGCGATTGGAAAATGACAGTCTTTTCCAACAAACCTGAATATGCAGAACATGTGGCTCTTGTTAAGGGGGATATTTCATCGAATGCACCAGTTATGGTACGGATGCATGCCATGAACCCGCTTGGGGACGTGTTGGGTGAGACGGATGAAAACCCATCAATGCTACAAAATGCCATGAAGCAGATTGATGCAGAAGGCCGGGGTGTTGTTGTTCTTATTCGGGAACCAAATCCAATGGGGCTTTCTGATCGGGTCCGACGGAAACTAGGTGAGCCCGTTAAAACACCGCAAGAATTGCGGGATTATGGTATAGGTGCTCAAATTCTTCTTGATCTTGGCGTTAAGGATATGATCCTGCTGTCCAATACAGAAAGAAATATTGTGGGTCTAGACGGTTATGGTCTTTCAGTGACTGAAACCCGTCCAATTAACTCCGAAGGATAGTAAGCATCATGACAAATATGGATGATTTGAACATTTTAATTGTAGAAGCTGATTTCTACCGCGATATTTCAGATTCCCTGTTAGATGGCGCAAAAACGGTGCTCGATAATGTGGGCGCCAGTTACGATATTGTTCAGGTCCCAGGTTGCCTTGAAATTCCTGCCGCTGTTTGTTTTGCAATGAAAGCGATGGAATATACTGGTGGTCGCCGCCGTTATGATGCATATGTAGCTCTCGGATGCGTAATTCGCGGAGAAACGTCGCATTATGATACGGTGTCTGAAGAGAGTGCTCGCGGACTTTTGAATTTAAGTATGGAGTACTGCTTAGCCATCGGAAACGGTATTATTACATGTGAAAACGATGCTCAGGCTTGGGCACGGGCTCGCAAAACAGAAAAAGACAAGGGCGGTGCTGCTGCGCAGGCTGCAATTGATATGCTTAACCTAAAAGAAAAATTTGGTCTATTTCCACGATGAGTAACAAATCAGAAAAAAGAGGGGACAAGCACAGTCGCCGCACACTGGCGCGGCTTAATGCTGTTCAGGCTTTTTATCAAATGGGGATGGAAGAGTGTTCCGCTGCGAATGTGGTCGAACAATTCCTTTCTCACCGTCTTGGTGCGGAAATCGACGGTGATCAGTTCAAAGATACTGATAAGAATTTGTTCCGTGACTTGGTCACCGGCGCGGATGAGCGCTTGACCGAAATCGACGCAGAAATTCAATCGAAATTAGACAAAGAACGGACGCTTGAGCGTCTTGACTTGGTGATGCAAGCTTGCTTGCGGATTGCCGTCTATGAGTTGATGGCGCGGATCGATACAAAAGCTGTTGTGATCATTACTGAGTATGTCGCATTGGCAAAGACCTTCTTTACCGGAAAAGAACCTGCTTTTGTGAACGGCGTCTTGGATCGTATTGCAAGAGACCTGCGTTCCAGTGAATTTACTGAATGATATGACTGCTGACAACGACAGACTTGGTGAGTTTGATGTCATTCGAGACATCTTCTCCCCGCTGTCAGAAAAAGCACCGGGGGCATTTGGCCTAACCGATGATGCGGCTGTAATGTCATTAGCCGCCGGATCAGAATTAGTTGTGACAAAAGATGCAATGGTTGCCGGGGTTCATTTCCTTGAAGGGGATGAGCCAGAACATATTGCCAAAAAACTCCTCAGAACAAATTTATCTGACATTGCAGCCATGGGAGCTAAACCGCTTTCCTATCTATTGGCAACAGCATGGCCTAAATCTTGCGACGTGGCATGGATCCGACGGTTTGCTAAGGGATTGGCAGAGGATCAGAAAATATACAATGTCTCACTGTTGGGCGGGGATACGGTAAGTACGTCTGGACCGCTTACGTTATCGCTGACGCTTTTAGGGGCGGTTGAGAGCGGCAAATGTCTTCGCCGTAATGGCGCAAAGGAGGGCGATCTTCTTTGCGTGAGCGGATCAATTGGAGATGCTGCTTTAGGTTTAAAAGTAGCGTTGCAAGAGCTCGAAGTATCCGACAATAACCATAACCAGTTTTTATTGAACCGCTATTTTGTCCCACGCCCGCGTGTGCTGTTGGGACCGGCGCTGATCGGTGTCGCTAGTTCTTGCCTTGATATATCCGACGGATTGCTGGCGGATGTCGGTCATATTTGCCGAAATTCTAATCTTGGTGCGGTGATTGAACAGTCAAAAATCCCACTATCTGCCGCGGTCCAAGAAGTGCTTTTGAAGACGCCGGATTTAATGGAAAAAGTTCTTAGTGGTGGCGACGATTATGAACTTGCTTTCACAGTACCTAAAGACCGATATGGGCAAGTTATGCGAAAAGCAGAAAGTTTAGATGTTCCGATTAGCGTGATCGGGAAAATGGTGACAAGGTTAGGTGTTTCTTTGATTGATGATGATGGTGCGGAAATACCAATACCTTCAATGGGTTGGACTCACTTTTGATTTGAATCCGGGCGTACCTTCGTTTGACGCATGCGAGCTATGCGTTTCTGCCTGTTGTCATATTTGGTTTCATTTGAAAAACTCCGTTTCCAAGATAGAGTTTATTTGGGAGAGCTATATGCTCGCAATGCAGTATTCCGTCCGGTTACCTTCAGAATTTAACCTCGACAAAGTATACGAACGCGTCTCACTTCGAGGTCCTATGTTTGATGGATGTCCGGGGCTTGCGCATAAATTCTATCTCTATGAGAAAGAAGAGCACTTATACGCTCCGCTCTATATTTGGGAAAATACCCAGTCAGCTCAAGACTTCCTGATGAATAGTTTGTTCGGGGATGTTGTCCAGGATTTTGGGCGCCCGCGCGTTCGAAGTTGGCAGATTTTAGATTTTGCCTACGGACCTTCATCTTTAGAACCAGTTGTGATGACTGCTGAAGTGGATAAGGTTTGTTCAAAGGATTCTTTATCCTTGTTGAAACAATCTGAAGCAGAGCACCATAAAAAAATGTTGGCGCAAGAGGGACTGTTTGCACATATGACACTTCTTGATCCTGACCGCTGGGAAATTTCAAGATGTAGCCTTTGGTCAAAAAAACCGAAAAGCTACAAGCCTAAAGCAGACTGCGTTTATGAGTATGAAGTTGTAAAAGAGAAAATTCCCTTATCTGGCGCCGCATAAGAATTGAACTCTGTAAACCATTAAGTAAGTGTTCTTTGCGACAATCACAGCATCTTGAATTTACTTTAAAAGAATGCGTGTTGATTATGGTTAGAATTCTTGGAGTTATGGCTCTGGTTATGTGTTTCTGGACTACGGGCAGTGTGGATGTACTCGCGTCGTCTGCGCCAGCAGAAGAAGGCGCGGCAGATGGCCCGTTTTATCTGGAAATGGATCCATTAAGTGTCCCTATCCGGAAAAAAAGTGGCGCAATTAAATACTACATGTTTTTGGCAATGAGCATGGAGTTTGACGAGCAAGACAAGAAAAGCTATTCGCGAAAAATGTTGCCTCGACTGCGAGATGCATTTTTGCAGGATTTAAGCGGCCATTCGGTCCTTCATAAAGACAAAAGTCGAGGCCTGGATTTCGCTCAAGTCAGAAAACGTTTGTTGAAGCATGCAAAAAAAGTGCTTGGAAAAAATGCCCCAACGTCCATGCATGTGGTAAAAGTATTTAAGGGAAATTAGGGGGCTGAATAATCGCCCCTTTGTATAAGGAGTGGCGATTGTGACAAGCAACCGCACCAAGTTAAGTATTCTATTGATGGCCGGTGCTCAGGCCATGCTTAATAGTACCACGTCTATTTTAATCAGCTCTGCGTCGCTAGTGGCTTTGTTGCTGCTAGATGCAGATAAGTCATTTGCAACTGTACCAGTTACCGCCGTTGTCACGGGCACAGCCATTGCAACAATCCCAGCATCCATGTTTATGAAGCGAGCAGGGCGTAAGCTCGGCTTTATATTTGGGATTTTGCTGGGGATGGTTGGCGCTGCAATAGCAGGCTATTCCATTTACATGGGAAGTTTCCTAGGGTTTACCATGGGCGCTATGATGATCGGCACCTGCACAGCGTTTGGTAACTATTATCGTTTTGCCGCCATTGATGTGGCAGGCCCTGAGAACCGAAGTAAAGCGGTGTCCTATGTTATGGCAGGTGGCCTGGTGGCTGGCTTTATCGGCCCTCAAATCGCGAATCATACCAAGGATTTTTATGCGCCTTATACATTCCTTGGCCCATATCTTGCCATCATCGGTCTAGGCGTTATTGCGCTGATTTGCATCAGCTTTGTCAAAATTCCCAAAATGGAAGTAGCGTCCGTCGAAGGTGAAGTGAGATCACTTCGTGAAATTGCCAAGCAACCGACTTTTATCTTGGCGCTCTTAAGTGCCATGATCGGTTATGCTGGAATGAGTTTTGTAATGACCGCAACACCGCTTGCAATGATTGGCTGCGGTCTAACCGTTAGCGATAGCTTCAATGTGATTAGCTGGCACGTTGTCGCTATGTTTGGCCCGAGTTTCTTTACAGGCTCCTTAATCGCGAGATACGGAGATTTTAAAGTCATCTTTGCGGGGGCTGTTTTTGGTGTTCTCTGCGTTATCGTTGCCCTGTCTGGCTTAGGCATATCTAACTTCTGGATTGCGCTTGTTTTGCTGGGTCTGTCTTGGAACTTTATGTTTATTGGCGGGACAACATTACTAACAACAACGTACCGTCCAGCGGAAGCTGCAAAAGTGCAAGGCTTTAACGACTTTCTGGTTTTTGGTACCGTTGCGACTGCGTCTTTGTCCGCAGGTATACTTCAACAGAAATTTGGGTGGGACGTCGTTAATATGGCGGTGTTGCCGTTCTTTCTTCTGGTTGCCGGAGTTGCATTATATAAAGTAATTAGCGGAACGCGGGAAATAGCACCTGCTGAATAGGTTGAAAATACCCACAAAAAAACCGCAGATCCTTTGCAGGGTCTGCGGTTTTTTGTGATCTAGGTAGATTAACCGATCAAGGCATCTTTAAGAAGAGCGCCTTTGATCATTTCAGCCGCTTCATCAGCGTCGCCCCAACGTTTGATTTTCACCCATTTATTTTTTTCAAGATCTTTGTAATGCTCGAAGAAATGAGCGATCTGATCAAGAAGAACATCGCGAAGGTCTGTATAGTTCTCGATGTTTGAATAATAAGGGTGCAAGCTGTCTACTGGCACGCCGAGGATTTTCTCGTCTTGGCCAGCTTCGTCTTCCATGATGAGTACGCCAACTGGGCGCGCGCGAATGACAGCGCCTGGAATGACAGGGATTGGGCCTGCAACAAGCATATCAGTTGGATCGCCATCATCTGCCAACGTATGGGGGATGAAGCCGTAGTTACATGGGTAGAACATAGCTGTATGCAAGAAACGGTCGACAAACATTGCGCCTGAGTCTTTATCGACTTCGTATTTTACCGGAACGCCACCGATTGGGATTTCAATAACAACATTAACGTCCCAAGGGACATTCTTGCCCGCGGAAATTTTGGAAATATCCATTTTTTTGCAAGGTCCTTATAAGCTTTAAAACTTTGTTGGCGTTCGCATAACACGTTCAGGAGGCGTGCGCTACAGAGGAATGAAAAAAACGGATATTTTTTTGCTAGTTAGTTGATGAATAGAGTAAATGTTACAAATATTGTATAAAAGTAATTGATCTTTTTCTAAATAATCAAAAGATAAACCTAAGTAATTCCCCTATCTGGTGTTGGTTAATTATTTGTAAATATTTGAATAATATGAAGTATTTGAAGTAAAAATTATATAATACATATTTTTATTTAAAATAATACTTAAGAATAAATACGAATATTTTGTACCTATAGTAATAATTAGTAAATAAAAACGAGGTAAGAATCGCCTCCAAAAGTCATTCTTGCGCCACAAATATTTATCTGTCATTCTAAATTTTCATCCGAATAGCCAGATGTCTTACGAATTTAGGTGTCTGGACTTCGGTTTAATATTCACACGATCAGCAATAAGGGAATTTGCTGAAAAATAGGGTGGGGACTTATGTCAGAAGTATTGTGGATTCCGATTATCTGTGGGGTGATCGCGTTAGTATATGGTGTTTATGCGGGGCGGTCAGTTTTGGCTGCTGATGCGGGGACCGCTCGGATGCAGGAAATTTCTGCTGCCGTTCAGGAAGGTGCAAGTGCTTATTTAAATAGGCAGTATCTGACAATTGGTATTGTTGGAGTTGTGATATTTGCAATTCTCTGGTTTCTCTTGGGCAGCTTAGTTGCAATCGGATTTGTGATCGGTGCGGTGCTTTCAGGTGCTGCCGGATTTATCGGAATGAATGTTTCTGTTCGGGCGAATGTGCGGACAGCTGCTGCTGCGGCCAAAGGTCTTAAAGAAGGTTTGGAAATCTCCTTTAAAGCGGGCGCTGTCACAGGGATGTTGGTTGTTGGTCTCGCGCTTTTAGCCGTTGCCGGATATTATATGGTGTTGCTTTCAATGGGTGTTGAAGGTCGTGCAATGATTGATAGCCTTGTTGGCCTTGGCTTTGGTGCTTCACTTATTTCAATTTTCGCAAGACTTGGTGGCGGTATTTTCACTAAAGGCGCTGATGTTGGTGCTGACCTAGTGGGTAAAGTAGAAGCCGGTATTCCCGAAGACGATCCACGTAACCCAGCTGTTATAGCGGATAATGTTGGTGATAATGTTGGTGATTGCGCCGGTATGGCCGCCGACTTGTTTGAAACATATGCGGTAACTATTGTTGCAACGATGATTTTATCGTCTATTTATTTCGTCGGTAACTCTGCCATGATGACCTATCCGCTTATGGTTGGTGGTATCTGTATCCTAACTTCGATCATCGGCACGTTCTTTGTGAAACTTGGCAGCGGTACTAACATCATGGGTGCGCTGTATAAGGGGTTTGCTGTTACGACAATTTTGTCAGCGATCGCTTTGTGGCCAATCACAGAGATGACAATTGGGACGGCTACTGAATTCACCATTGGAGCGAAGAGCTTCACGGGTGCAAGTTTGTTCTATTGCGGACTAATCGGTCTCGCGGTGACGGCGCTGCTCATCTGGGTAACCGAATACTACACATCAACTGAATACAGACCTGTGAGAAGTATCGCACGGGCATCTGAAACGGGCCATGGAACTAACGTTATTCAAGGCTTAGCTGTTTCAATGGAGGCAACCGCAATTCCGGCAATTATTATCTGCGCCGGTATTATCATGTCTTATAATTTTGCAGCCCTGTTTGGAATTGCCATTGCGGTAACAACGATGCTGGCGCTTTGTGGGATGGTTGTGGCGCTAGATGCCTACGGCCCTGTTACAGATAACGCTGGCGGTATTGCTGAGATGGCCGATATGGATGCAGAGGTTCGTAAAACAACTGATGCACTAGATGCCGTTGGTAATACGACAAAAGCTGTTACTAAAGGATATGCCATCGGATCAGCTGGTCTTGGGGCTTTGGTTCTGTTTGCAGCTTATACGGAAGATTTAACATACTTCATATCCAACGCAACGCCTGAGAAATATTCGTATTTTCAAGGGGTGACGCTTGATTTCAGTCTGCAAAATCCATACATCGTCGTGGGCTTGATTTTAGGAGGACTGCTCCCTTATTTGTTTGGCGCTATGGGCATGATGGCTGTTGGCCGTGCTGCGGGCTCCGTGGTTCGGGAAGTTCGTCGTCAGTTTAAGGAAATTCCGGGAATTATGGATGGAACAGGTAAGCCTGACTACGGTAAAGCCGTTGACTTGCTGACCCGTGCGGCTATTCGGGAAATGATTATCCCATCGCTACTTCCTTTGCTGGCTCCAATTGTCGTGTTCTTCGTTGTTGAATTGATTGCAGGTAAGTCTGCCGCGTTCTCAACTGTCGGTGCAATGCTTCTTGGTGTCATTATCACGGGCTTGTTTGTTGCCATTTCCATGACAGCAGGCGGCGGTGCTTGGGATAATGCTAAGAAGTATATTGAAGATGGTAATCACGGCGGCAAGGGAACTGATGCCCATGCGGCTGCGGTAACCGGAGATACTGTTGGCGATCCATACAAAGATACAGCAGGTCCTGCGGTTAATCCTATGATTAAAATCACCAACATTATCGCGCTACTATTGTTGGCTGTTTTAGCTCACTAAGATGACGATCAAAAAAGAAAGCCCCCGAAATATCGGGGGCTTTTTTATGCTTGCTGGCTTGCAAACTCGGTGTTGGATTAATTGGCACCCGGGTTGAAGCGGCCAAAGTTACCAAAAATCTGTTCAAAGAAACCAAGTTCGTTACCGCCAGTAGGTGTTTTGCGGTCAACAATGCTAATGTTTTGGGCATCTTCTTTGTTATAGTTCTTGATGCCTTTGACGACTTCGTTTTCATCGAACTGTATGACGATGACACTCTGCTCAAGGATCTTTTTATCTAGAAAGGCAAAATGCTCGGTTCTTTTGGTAATGTAATACCAAGCTTCCCCGCTACCTGGAAAAGTTGAGACGCTAGACGGTGAGCCTAGAGTTTCAATAATACTTTCCTTGGTGGCAATGCCGGTTTCGATATTTTTAACCACTTCAGGGTCAATACGATACCCCTTTTCCTGTTGAACTGGGTCGCAAGCCGCCAACGTGATCGCAACAGCGCCTGCACACAGGGTATAAGTCAAAATTTTCTTCATTCGAGCATTCAGCCTTTAATCACCAATCTATGGGATTGCTACGTTAGGGGGATGAGCAGTTGACACCTGCCAATGAACCCCTTAATTCATGCGTTTATACATGCCACTTTCCGACGGGGGGTGTCAAATTATTCAGGCAATTTGCCGCGTCCTTTTTGGATTATGCTGATTTTCTTGATTCCGCCTTCGTGAGATTGCATATGATTCTAAAGAAGTTGTTCGGCCGGGGACATAAAATAAAAGTTGCAGAAAAGCTGTATACGGAAATTGTCCGTCAGGCTCGGCAGCCAGTGTTTTATTTAAAGGCTGCTGTCCCAGATACCGTTGATGGCCGATTTGAAATGATCTCCTTACAAGCCTTTCTCGTTATGCGGCGCTTGAAGAGTGAAGATGCCGAGGCTCAAGATTTATCACAGGCCCTATTCGATAGAATGTTCGCCGATATGGACCATTCGATTAGGGAGATCGGTGTCGGCGATTTAAGTGTTGGAAAACGAATAAAAGCGATGGCTGAAGTATTTTATGGGCGAATTATTGCCTATGAAACAGCGTTGGATGGCGGTAACGAAGATCTTGAAGTTGCGCTTGAGCGTAATCATTATGGGACACTTGATACCCCCCCGGATAGTTTTGTTTTGGGGCAGATGGCCGATTATATTCGCCGAAACGATCAAATGTTAAAGTCGCAAACAATTGTAGATCTTAAAAAGGGGATTGTTCAATTCGCTGATTTTGAAGCAGGTCAGTAGGAATTTTGAAGAAAATATGTGCGATGACTTAAGAAATTTCTTGTGTTTACAAGGTGTTATCATAAATATGTAAAACTCGTTGACCCGGTGGGCTGAAACGCTTATTTTCGCGCCTTCGAATTCGAGACCGTAGGTTTTTAGCCACACTCGCTCATTATGATCAAGATATGTTGGAAAGGATTGCTCCATGCAAGATGCCGGGGCAGAATTTGTTAAGTGGATTGATGTTCAAAAACTGAAACGAGATCCGATTAACTTTGAATTTATCGCATCAGAAAATGAACGAGCTCTGCTGGCAAAAGGGCTTGGAATAGTTGGAATAGACTATTTGAAGGCCAAGGGAACAATTGAGCATCAAGAAAACAGTAAACTTCTTGATCTGAGTGCAAAGTTTAAGACTAATGTCACACAATCTTGTGTGGTGAGCTTAGAACCTGTCACACAGGAAATTGAACTTGAGTTCACAGTGTGTTACACATCCAACAAGAATGATGTGGCCGTTGAAGAGGCAGAATACGTCGTTGGTATGGAAGAGAAAGACCTTCCATGGCTAATCGAAGAGGGTAAAATAGATGTGGTCCATGCGGTCGTTGAGCAAATAGCTCTTGCATTGGACCCCTATCCTCGGGCAGAAGAGGCAAAAAAATCCGTCAGCGCAGAACATCTGCAGCAGTCGGATGAGGAGGCTGAAGGTGGTGACCGTGAAGTTCACAAGCCTTTTGCTAACTTGAGAGAATTGATGAACAAGAAATAATGTATCCGGTTTCTGGTGATACGGAATGAGTTAGCCACCTGTAATGGTGCATGAGTGAGAGATAGAGAAAATGGCAGTACCTAAAAGAAAAACGTCAACATCCAAACGTAACATGCGTCGGTCACACGATTCTTTGACAGGCACGCAAGCTCAAGAATGCGGCAATTGCGGCGAGTTGAAGCGTCCACATCACATTTGTGAATCATGCGGGCATTACGGTGATCGTGAAGTTTTGGATACAGCCGAAATCCTCTGATTCTCGGTAAAAACCAAACATTATTGATTAACAAAAACCGGACGGCAGAATGAGCGACAATGTTATAATTGCCCTTGATGCGATGGGGGGAGATGATGCCCCTGATATTGTCGTTAAGGGTGTCGACATAGTTCGCGTTCAATTCCCTGACGCCCGGTTTTTGCTATTTGGTGACGAAATACGCTTGCAGCCGCTCCTTGATAAATATCCAGGAGCTAAATCTGTTTGCGAAATCCGTCATACAGATGAAGCTATTAAGGGCACAGATAAGCCCAGCCAAGCTTTAAGAAAAGGCCGTAAGAGCAGTATGCGTCTTGCGATCAACGCTGTGCGCAGCGGTGAAGCCCATGGCATCGTTTCTGCCGGTAATACGGGCGCTTTGATGGCAATGGCTAAAGTTTCCCTTCGAATGTTGCCGGGTATCAAACGCCCTGCGCTGGCCTCCATGTTGCCTTCCCCAACGGGGGAGACAGTTATGCTGGATCTTGGCGCTAATGTCGAATGTGACGCAGATAACCTCGTACAATTTGCTGTTATGGGTGCTGATTTCGCCCGTGCAGTTCTTGGACGTGTTCCTCCTCGTGTTGGCTTGCTTAACGTGGGCAGTGAAGAACTTAAAGGTAGTGATACCATTAAAGAGGCAAACGAGCGCTTGCGCTCTCTTGCTAATCCCCCGTTCGAATATTGCGGATTTATTGAAGGCGATGACATCACGCGCGGCGTTGTGGATGTAGTCGTAACCGATGGATTTACAGGTAACATCGCGCTGAAAGCTGCGGAAGGTGTTGCGACACTATTTACCGATTTCCTCACTGCAGGCTTTAAAAGCTCTTGGCTGTCGAAGCTTGGATATTTGTTAGCTCGTGGCGGTTTACGCATTTTGAAGGACCGTTTGGACCCTCGCGCCTATAACGGTGGCGTATTTCTTGGCTTAAACGGTGTGTGCGTGAAAAGTCACGGCGGTACCGATGGGCAAGGGTATGCGAACGCTATCGCCGTTACCATTGAGATGGTCTCTGAACGTATGATCGAAAAAATGATCGCACATTTCAAAGAATTTGATGTAGAAATAAAAGCAGCTTCTGCTGATACTTCAATTGGAGACGAAACCGACACAAGCGTTTCGGAAACCGAAAAGATACAATAACAAAATACCGAGCCTTAAATGGTCGGAGAATGTGACATTATGCGTCGTTCAGTCATTACCGGTACAGGCTCTTACTTACCTGAGCGGATCCTAACCAACGCAGAACTTGCCGAAATGGTAGATACAACTGATGAATGGATTGTAGCTCGTTCCGGTATAAAACAGCGGCATATTGCAGCTGATGGTGAACTGACTTCAGACTTGGCGACAAAAGCAGCACAAGCTGCCATGGATGCCGCAGGCCTTACGGCTGAAGATATTGACATGGTGTTAGTGGCAACAGCCACCCCTGACGAGACATTCCCCGCAACAGCTGCAACTGTTCAAAAAAATCTAGGCATTACGCAAGGCTTTGCCTTCGATCTTCAAGCGGTTTGCACAGGCTTTATTTACGCATTAGCAACAGCAGATAATTTCATCAAAGCAGGACAGGTCAAACGGGCTCTTGTCATCGGCGCTGAAACCTTCTCGCGGATTATCGACTGGGAAGACCGGACAACATGTGTGCTATTCGCCGATGGTGCCGGCGCGATAATTATGGAAGCCTCAGAAGAAGAGGGCACCAATCAAGATCGCGGCGTTTTAACCAGTCATCTCCACGCTGATGGTCGTCATCACGATCTGCTTTATGTGGACGGCGGACCGTCTTCTACACAAACAACTGGATATCTTCGTATGGCAGGTAAGGAAGTGTTTAAACACGCTGTCACGAACCTTGCCAGCGTTGTTGGTGAAGCGCTAGAGGCAACTGGCTTAGAGACAAGTGATATTGATTGGCTGATCCCTCATCAGGCGAACAAGCGGATTATTGATGGGACAGGCCGTAAACTTAAGATGGATCCTTCCAAAGTCGTTATAACCGTTGATAAACACGGGAACACTTCGGCGGCATCTGTACCGCTTGCATTGGATGAAGCTGTCCGTGACGGTAGGGTAAAAAAAGGCGATCTTCTCCTTCTCGAAGCCATGGGTGGGGGCTTCACTTGGGGGTCTGCGCTCGTACGGTGGTAATGATGCCTATCCGTCCTAGAGATTCGCAAGTTTCATCAAAAAATCTCTTCAATGAGCCTAATTTTTAAATAAGATTTTTGTGTTTTTGCCGTTAAATCACAGGTTTACGGCAATATCCTCTCATTTTTTTCCTTTGCTGTTGACGGCCATTCCATCTGTGATAATTCTGTATTACAGGGTGCGAGGTGGGAAATATGACAAAAACAACATTGACTAGAGCACAACTTGCAGAGGCACTTTATCAACAAGTAGGCCTTTCCCGGAATGAGTCCGCGGAGCATGTTGAAGCTGTATTAAGCGAAATTTCAGATCGATTAATTGGCGGCGAAATTGTTAAGATTTCGTCATTCGGTACTTTGCAAGTTCGCCAGAAGAATGGGCGCATTGGCAGGAATCCGAAAACCGGTGAAGAAGTCCCGATTGATCCACGGCGGGTTCTTGTTTTTAAAGCATCACATGTGCTTAAAGACAAAATCAATAGCGGCGACAAATAGTCTGAATATCGGTCAAACGTATGGTAGAGCAACAAAACATGGATGGGCGAAAAGCGCAGAAATCACCTGACGCATTTCGCACAATTAGCGAGGTTTCCGTGGAATTGGAGATCCCCCAACATGTGCTGCGCTTTTGGGAAACCAAATTCTCCATAGTGAAACCTCTTAAACGCGGCGGCGGTCGGCGATATTACCGTCCTGCTGACTTAGAGATCATCCGGGGAATTCGGGATCTTCTTTATACCCATGGATTTACAATTAAAGGCGCACAGAAGCTGCTGAAAGAGCAGGGGGGGCGTATTGAGAATATTGATGTCCTCATGTCTTCCAGACCCGCTGTAGCGCCAGCACAAGAGCCTGCCTCCAAAATGTCCCTTGATATGTCGGGCACACTGCTTCCAAAAATATCTGGAAACCCAGATCCTGCGCCGACTGATACTGAGACTTTGGGGCACCTGAAGGATATTCTGACGGAACTCCGGGAAATCAGAAAACTACTTCCCCGCTGATCTCAGACCCCAAAATTCAGACCATTCCAATCTTTTTTCACCATAGGCACTTGGGCCGTTGCATTGATTTTTTATCAGGGTTATAGTGCCGCCGCCCTCCCCCTTATCGACGGGCAGTAGCGCAGCCTGGTAGCGCACTTCACTGGGGGTGAAGGGGTCGTGGGTTCGAATCCCGCCTGCCCGACCAACTTAAAACCCCTTGAAAACTCCGGTTTTCGAGGGGTTTTTGTCTGGTGTGTTCACTGGATTCCAAATTTCGACTGCCATTTTACCAACGTTAAGAGCAGCTGTTTTCTGTGCTTTGTCGAAGTGTGTCGATTTGTAAATGGTAGTCAAAAGTTTGACCAGGCAATAAAAAATCCCCTTAAAAAACAAGGAGCCGTTTAGTCTTTTTTTGTTTTTCTGGTTACCCCCGGAGGCATCTAACGTCGAGGGTGTATAGTTTTTTTAGGTTTCCCAAAGATGTACGTGCCTTGCTGGAAGCTGGTCTCTTTGACTACATTTGTTGATCTGCATTTTTGAGCCAGAAAATCGGCGACGGCCTGTGTCCGGTCTTTTTTCTTCGCAAAGTCATAAGTCATTCCCCACTTGTTTAAGATTGAGATGCGATTATCATATCCGGCCTCGGTGGCGGGTTCGATCCGGACAGTCCCATCACTAAACATTTGTTCACGATCTCCGGCGGCGGTGCATCCGGTCACGGCGATTACGCAAAGAAGAATTATATTTTTTTTATAAAGAGACAATAATCAATGGTTTTAATTGATGTCAAGTATTACCCGCATATGTGTCTGCTTGCAAAAATTGAACAAATGAATAACAATTCGCGCTATGAAAAACTTAAATAGATTTGAAAAACTAACGCTTGGAATTTTCGCTGCTTTTCAGGGTGGCACTTTTATTTTGATTCTGATCCCTCTATTCCTAGATTTAATGTCAAGAACGACATTTGCAGGTGGCTTTTCGAATAGTGAATTGGCTATGGTTGGATTGACCGGTGCAATCGTATTTTTTACTGCTGTACAAGTGGTTCTGCATCGGACCCATCAAAAATTTGAGCAGAAAGTTCACCGGGCAAATTGGGATCTCGCTCTGCATAGTGAGCGGGTGAATATATACTCTACAATGGTTCGTGGGTTGCTATTAATTAGTGTTGGTAAGGTGTGTCCAAAAGAAGAATTTGTGGAAATGAAGTCAATGCTTAGGCAGGCTGAATACCACGTCCCCGAAGCCGCCACATTATTGATGCGCAAGTTTTATGGCACATTTTCAAGATATATGGGAGCACAGTATCGTTTGGGCGCTCTCGACGATATAATGAATTCTGCCGGGATGTTGTCTCAGGAAGAATACAAGGTTAAAGATAATCTTGAATGTACTGTGGTGGCGTTTAGACGCTGGGTGAATGATGAAAACGTTATCGAACAAGTTACTGATATATTCGAAGAGAGGCTTAAACTGCCCGATGAGTTGTAAGGAAAACTTAATTCCTAATTCACCAAATTATTAGAAATCACCGCCGGAAAACTCGGCCGGCTCTCGACGTTGTTGGATACGTATTTGTTACATTTAAGACATTTCGTGATGAGTGATACCGCCATATTTTGCCGAGGATCTTGATTAATTTCTCGCGAACGATGATCTCGTCGCGGTTGCAATGACATATCAGGCTTCGATTTTTTCGACGCCTTCGAACGTTAGAACGGCGTCATTTCCAAGATCGATGGTGCCTGCGGCGTCTTCGGATAGGAAAATCTCACCTGCGTCTGTTGTTTCAACATGGCCGCTGGTCAATGTGAGCCAATCACCGACGTCACCAGAGGGCATTCCGTCCGATAGCACGATGGTATCAGACCATCCACCGCCATCACCGCCAATGAATGTGTCCATGCCATCGTTCAGGCCGAAGGAATAAATATCGTCGCCAGCGCCGCCATAAGCCACGTCATCACCGGCTCCGCCTTGCATAACGTCGTGGCCGTCATTTCCTTGGAGTTCATCATCGCCGTCACCGCCAATAAGGGTGTCGTCGTTGGACGCGCCCGTCAGTGTCTCGTCAGATGCCGTGCCGACGGTGTAGTCGCCCGCGCCGCCGCCATCCTCTAACAGTGTGTTGTCTGCGTCAGTACCAACGGTAAGTGTGGTCTCATGGGTGTCTGAAATTTCGCCGCTGCTGTCTGTTGCAACAACAGTAATGCTTCGATCACCGGCGATATCGCCAGTTTCACCGTCGTTGGAGAAGTTCAAGTCTTGAACAATGGCTTCATAATGCTGTATGTCGCCGTCCCCAGTTAGGGAGATCGTAATATCAGATGCGTTTTCCGTGATGGTGACATCGATACCAGTTGCGGTGCCATCCACTGTGTAAATCTCACCGCCAATAATTTCATATGCGCCGCCAACGGAAATTGTATCGCCGGCCTGTACGTCGCTGACTGTAACGAGAATACTGGAGAGTTCGGTGTTGTCTATATCGCTGACTGTAAAGGAAGATTGACCGTTTTCATCTTCTGAAAATAGCGAGTTGGGTGCGTCAACCAAATCTCGGACATCGATTTCAACGGAAAACATACCGTCATTGAAATCGTGATCGCCACCATTCAACAGATCTTCAAAACCAAAATTCAAGACACCGTTTTCGGCATCTACACCGGCAATGAAATGCTCAGTATAATCTGCATCTGCATCTGGATTGAATTCGGCTTGGTTGGTGGAATGGAAAATATTTCCATCTTGTGTATGTATGGTTCCGTCAGCTTCCACATAAATTAGCACTGGTGATCCGCTGTCATCATTTAGGTTGTATAAATGATCAGTGGGATCTTGCGTGTTCTCATCGAAATCTGGGCTAACAAACATCCATGTGCCAGTTTCAGAAATGGTATTGCCGTCTCCGCTTGTGGCGTCATCGGGGAGGTCCCTGAACCCATTGGAAATGACGAAGAACCCTAAATTTGAACCAGCTTCTATGCCTTCATATGTGGCGGTTGAGACGCCAGAATCCAACTTGGTGGTGGACGCATCCCCCCATAATAATTGTGCGCTGCTAATTGTGCCATCTTCATTGATTTGGTATGCGCCAACCGAGTTCTTGTAGCCCGCAATTTCCCCTTGGAAAGTCACGGTTGCATCGGATTGATAGTTGATGGTGAGGTTTTCGGCATCAGCAACCATATCTTCAAAGATTTCAGTTCCAATAGTTGCTTCCAAATCGTCTGAGGAATCAAGTTCTGGGAAAACATCCATGTTACTCAAATCGACAGTTTCGCCAACGGTATCAATTTCAATCGTGTTGCCCGTTCCAGCGACAATAGAAGACACATTATCGCCCACATCAAGGGTGAATGTTTCTTGAGTGACATTGGTGCCGTCAGACACATCAACTGTAACCGTGTAACTATCCGTTGTCTCGTGATCGAGACCGGTTGCGACTTTGATCTCACCAGTATTGGCGTCAATAGTGAAAGTCCCGCCTGCATCATCAGACAGGGAATAACTCAGGCTTCCGCTTTCAGGATCAGTGGCAGAGACTGTGCCGACCACATCACCAATAGCGGCATCTTCAGCAATGGCGTTATCATCAAGGGCAACGCTATGGGCCGCTTCATCTACATCACCTACATTGAGCGTGAATGTTTCTTGGGTCACATTGGTGCCGTCCGATACATCTACGGTGACGGTGTAACTGTCCGTTGTCTCATGATCGAGACCGGTTGCGACTTTGATCTCACCTGTAGTGCCGTCAATTGTAAACGCTCCGCCTGCATCATCGGACAGGGAATAACTCAGACTTCCGCTTTCTGGATCAGTGGCTGATACGGTACCAACAACATCACCAATAGCGGCATCTTCAGCAATGGCGTTATCGTCAAGCGCCACAGAATGAGCCGCTTCATCTACATCACCTACATTGAGGGTGAATGTTTCCTGAGTGACATTGGTGCCGTCCGACACATCCACTGTAACAGTGTAACTATCCGTTGTCTCATGATCGAGGCCGGTTGCGACTTTGATCTCACCGGTGTCAGCATCAATTGTGAAAGTCCCGCCTGCATCATCGGACAGGGAGTAACTCAGACTGCCGCTTTCTGGATCAGTGGCAGATACTGTGCCAACTACATCACCAATGGTGGCGTCTTCCGCAATGGCATTATCATCAAGGGCAACAGATTCTGGTGCTTTATCCTGCGGTACTTTTACTGCATCGGCCGTGTTAGTGTTGGCAGCGGTTTGTGTTTGACCTTCAGTTATTTCTCTATCGCTGTTGCGGGTTCCAGTATTGGTTGTTTCTTCGAGTAGCGGCGCAACCACTGTATCAATACCTTTTGCATCAAACACGTCATTTTCACGCAGATCGCTTTGAAGGGTCTGGGTCGGAATTGAGGAAGCGTCGAGGGCTTGTCCGTCGGGTGTAAATTCGGTTGTAGATGTCTCATTGGAAGAGGATTGGGTAACAGCCGTTCCGTCAGTGGGGCTGACTTTACTGTGTTCTTCAGTTGATTTATTTGTTAGCTGTGCATCTTCGTAATCGGAGCCACTGCCAGTATGAATACTGGACAGGGATTGGTCGCTTTCTTCAGAATGCTTACTGTCTTTGTTGTCTTCAGCACCTTTAGTGTTCTCGTGATTTTGAGAAGAATTAGTTGAATCTAAATGCTCCAATTCTTGTTGTAAAACGCCTTTTGGCGCATTAGTATTCTTGATCATTACTGTGTCTCGCTGAAAAAATCCCCAATTTGAGAGTGATTTCACAGTTAAATGATTTAAATATAATTAATTTGGGGTTTTATATTGGTGTAATACAGAAGTAATCTAGTCGATAACTGTCTAGATGTTTTATCTTCTTTAGGCTGTATGATGTCGAAGATAATAATTTCAAAGCCATATCAAACAATATTATCCTTCAATTTTTTCAACACCTTCAAAGGTAAGTTGCACATCACCCAAATCGATTGTTCCTGACGCATCATCGGATAAAAAGATCTCACCATCGGCAGAAGATTGGATGCTACCACTATCTAAAGTGAGCCAACTGTTAATGTCTCCAGAGGGCATGCCATCAGTTAGGACTATGGTGTCAGACCAACCACCGCCATCACCGCCGAAAAATTTGTCATTACCTTCATCGCTGGAAAAGTAGAAGATGTCGGCGCCGTCGTTGCCATAAACTTCATCGTCGCCAGCACCGCCAAACAAAACATCGTCACCGGAGCCGCCATATAGTTTATCTGCGCCATCACCACCGATTAAAGTGTCGTTGGCATTTGGGGAGGATCCTGAAATTTTATCTCCATATATAACGTCATCACCGCTCCCGCCAAACAAGCTATCGGCGTCATCACCGCCTTCTAAAGTGTCGGAACCTTCTCCTCCAACCAGTACGTCTTCACCTTGATTGCCCTCCAGTTTGTCGTCACCAGCAAGACCATATATTATATCATTTACACCATCGGACCCTTCAAGGTCGCCTTCGGTGCCGTCTTTATCATCTCCAGATGTGCCTATAATATTTGCGCTGCCGAGTAATCCAGGATCATCAACAGGGACGACTATTTCAGCTATATTTCCGACATTGAGGGTGAATGTTTCCTGGGTGACATTAGTGCCGTCACTGACATCAACGGTTACAGAATGGCTAGTTGCAGTTTCATAGTCGAGACCGCTTGCCACCTTGATTTCACCAGTATTTGGATCAATAGTGAATGCACCGCCTGCATCATCGGAGAGGGAATAGGAGAGTGCTCCGCTTTCAGGATCCGTAGCAGATACGGTTCCCACAACGTCACCAATTGCGGCATCTTCTGCAATTGAGTTATCATCTAGGGCAACGCTATGCGCTGCTTCATCAACGTCAACCTGAACAATTTCGTGTACTGTCTTTGTATCTCCATTAACTTCAGTCGACGTCGCGGACACATCAAGTGCAAAATCAGCACTCCCAGAGGGTATGG
>CAJXWA010000026.1 GCA_913062525.1 uncultured Alphaproteobacteria bacterium
ATGTGAAAGAAAATGGACTGAAATTCTCAACCATGAACCGAACTGTTATCGGGGGATCTGCTGCACCGCGGTCAATGATTGAAACGTTTATAAATGACTTCGGTGTCAATGTTGTCCATGCGTGGGGAATGACTGAAACCAGCCCAATCGGGACAACAGGCAACTTGCTTAAAAAGCATGAAAATTTGTCTGAGAGTGAGAAAATTGATGTTCGCCTCAAGCAGGGACGGATTGTTTTCGGTGTGGAGCTGAAAATTGTCGATGACGAAAATAATGAAATGCCACGTGATGGTGTAGCCTTTGGACGCCTGATGGTTCGTGGTCCGTGGATCACAAGTGGATACTTTAAAGCTGAAGGCGGCGATGTCGTAGGTGCTGATGGATGGTTCGATACAGGCGATGTTGCGACGTTGGATAAAGATAGCTACATGCAAATTACCGACCGCTCCAAGGATGTGATTAAGTCTGGCGGCGAATGGATTTCCTCAATCGACGTTGAGAATGAAGCCATCGGTTGCGCTGGTATTGTTGAGGCAGCAGTTATCGCCATACCTCATCCAAAGTGGGACGAACGTCCACTGGTTATCGCAATCAAGGAAGAGGGACATCCGGTAACCCGTGAAGATGTCTTAGCGCATCTTGAAAACACACTTGCTAAATGGCAGCTTCCCGATGATGTGGTGTTCGTAGACGAGCTCCCCCATACAGCGACTGGAAAATTGCTAAAAACAAAACTCCGCGAACAGTTTAAGGATTACAAACTGCCAACGGCTTAAACCAAAGCCCACAATTAGATGAATTAATTAATTTCATTTCGATTTCTAGTTGTGGGTAGTTTGCTCCTTTGTTAGGTTATGTCTCTGACTAAAGGGGTGGAAAATGGGTTCAATAAAAAAATTATCAATTACAATGCTTGCTATGACGGTTTTAGCAGCCTGTACAACAACGAACACGAATTTGAAAACAACGGCGCAATCGCCAAAAACGTCAACATCAAGCTCGTCAGGTCAATTGAGAACGGTCAGTCAAGTATACTCTTCTGTTGTGTCTGAGCAAAAATTCGGACCTGAAGTTCCACGTGTATATGCTGATAGTCTGAATAATAATCAGAAAATCGTCATCAAAATGCAACCGAACTTCGGTCGTGATTTTTTACTGTGTGAAGGGACAGCTTCGTGCGAAAAAGTTAATATAGCGGCCGAGCAAAATCCTATTACCGCAGGTGATTATGACGATGTTGATCCTCTTAAAAATCTAATTGCTGAAGTCGAACTCAGTGATAAAATTAAATCACTTCGAGGACTCGGTGCAGACGGGCTTAACAATAAAAAAATCCTAATTATGCGCCCAGACGTTGAACTAAGTGAATTGTCTGCAGGGGGTATGAAAGAGCCTAACGCACTTTGGACATCTACCGCCACGAATTACGTCACCGAAATTACAGCACAGTATTTTCAAAACCTCGGTTATGACGCGTCAATTTATAAAGATAACGCCAATGGTGTTTCCGAGAAAACAGGTCAAGATTTGATCAACCTTCATGAAGCCGTTGGCCTATCGATATTGCTATACCAACAAAACCCCATGTTGCGCTTGCCGACCCTTGCAAATGGAAGATTTGATTGGGAATTGGGTAAAACAACAAAAAAACTCAATGAAGCCTACGGAGCAAAATATGGATTGTTTGTTTATCTGAGGGATTCTTATTCTTCAGGCTCTCGCGTGGCGGCTCAAGTACTGATGGCCGCATTGTTTGGGACAACAATGCAAGGAGGGCAGCAGATCGGTTTTGCATCACTCGTCGATTTGGAAACTGGAGAACTCCATTGGTTTAACCGTATCCATTCAACTACTGGGGATTTGAGAACTTTTGATGCAACTATAAATGCTACTAATGCTTTGTATTCAGATATTCCCCTATGAGACTTGCTAAGAAATTTCTGCCGATTGTTGCCTTAGGTCTAGCTGGGTGCTTAAGCACGGCTGAGGATGGTCAAATTAAGCCGGGACACCGGCCTGATTTGAATTCCACAGAAGCGGGCCTCTGGATGGTAATGGATCGTTTCGAGAGGCGTCTTGCCAATAGTGAGCTGGTGGACCGCGATCCGGAGCTAAACGCCTATCTGAATAACTTGCTGTGCAAGGTGATGCCTGCCCATTGCCAGGATATCAAATTGTTCGTTATAAAAAACCCTCACTTTAATGCTTCTATGGCACCTAACGGCTCTATGCACATCTGGACGGGTTTGCTCCTTCGGGCTCAAAACGAAGCCCAGCTCGCGACAGTGTTGGGCCACGAGGCAGCTCATTATTTGAACCAGCATAGTTTAAAGAAATGGGAGACAGCTAAAGCAACCACTGATTTTTTATCCTTTTTCTCTATTGCAACAGCTGGTTTTGGCGTTGGTATTGTCGGTCTAGCGGCACAGATCGGTGGCCTTGGTTCCATTCAATCCTATTCACGTGATATGGAACATGAAGCGGATAAGGTTGGTTTCGATTTGCTTTACCACGCGGGATTTGATCCTCGGGAAGCTGCAAAATTATGGGAGCAGGTAAAGGCTGAGAAAGAAGCTTCAGACGATGATACAGGGAGTGTTTTTTGGTCATCGCATCCGCCAACAGAAGAGCGTATTGTGAAACTAAAATCCATGAGCCGGGGCAAGGAAACTAAATTTTCCGTAAGCAACACAACGCAAGGCTCAACCTTTAAGCGGCTTCGCTTTTCTCGCTGGCATGATTGGGCTGATGAACTTATTTCGTCTCGGAGAATGGCAGAAAGTCTGATCGTTTTTGATCAGTTAAAAGAAAATGGTTTTGATCCCCATGAGGTTTCCTATTTTAAAGGCGAAGTTTATCGTCGCCGTGGAGATGACGGGGATCTAGCCCTTGCGTTGGAGAGCTATAAAGAGGCGGCACAAATAACGCCGGCTCCTTTGAAAACGTATAAAAAAATGGGACTGGTTTATCAGCGGCAACAGAAAACCGCTGAAGCTATTTCACATTATGAAACATACTTAGAACAGAACCCAAATGCTGGTGACACAGCGATTGTTCATACATATATTCATCAGTTGAGGAAATGAAATGAAAAAAATTCTGGTACTTGCTCTGGTGCTTTTAACAACAGGCTGTCTTCAATCGGCCAAGCTATTAAAAGTTGGTGATAGCAAAATGTGGGACAGCTACACTGTTGCCACGAGTGAAGATATTAACGAAACGAAATCTGGAAATCTGGTCAGCTGGACACAATATGGACCGATTTTAGAATTGGTACAGTTTTGGAAGCCAGTTGAAGATGGTAAAAAACTCCCTTTTGCTTTCACCTCAGCTAGTGAAGATAAAGCGCCGGTATTTAAATCAGGTATGTCACCTGACGAAGTTGTTGAAATCTATCGTTCCAGTATTGCGTTGGTGGGTCATGCTGTTACCAAAGTTACACCGCTTGAGCCGGTTAATTATGGATCGAAGCAGGGGTATCGTTTCGATTTGCACAGCTCCGATGCGAACGGCGTAGATTATCGAAGTCGGTCAGTATTCACGCTGGATAGCGGCAAGCTTTATTTGATTACATTGACAGCAAATGCCACTCATTATTTTGAAAAGCGGACCCCATTTTTTGATAGCGCAGTGGCTTCAATTCAGTTTTAACGTCTGAAAAATTGATCCATTTTTCTATTTTGAACGATCGGTCTTGATCTTTTTAAAGAAAAAAGGTTGGATGTAGTTTGGTAATCAAAACAAGGTAATAAAATGACCCTCAAAAATAAACAATATCGTCTTGCCGCACGTCCGGTTGGCCTCCCCAAAGACAGTGATTGGGAATTTGTAACGACTGATGCCCCTGTTGCCGGCGACGGCCAAGTGCTTGTGAAAGTTCATTTCGCGTCACTTGATCCGGCCATGCGCGGTTGGATGAATGATGCAAAATCATACATTGCCCCTGTTGGTCTGGGCGAGGTTATGCGCGCTGGTACAGTTGGTGAAGTTGTTACCTCTAACAATCCAGCATTTGCCGCAGGCGATTTCGTAACGGGCATGCATGGTATTCAGCAATATGGTGTGTCTGATGGAAAAGAACTTGTAAAAGTTGATCCAAAATTAGCGCCGCTTGAAAGCTACCTTGGCGGCCTCGGTATGCCAGGTCTTACGGCCTTGTTCGGTCTTACCGACGTTGGTGCAGTGAAAGAAGGGGACACGGTTTTGGTCTCTGGTGCTGCTGGTGCGGTTGGCTCCATGGTTGGTCAGATTGCGAAAATTAAAGGCGCGCGCGCCGTTGGTATCGCTGGTGGCGCTGACAAGTGCCGTTACGTGGTTGACGAATTGGGTTTCGATGCTTGCCTAGACTACAAGTCAGACAGCTTCCTTTCTGACATGAAAGAGCCTTTGAAAACAGGTGTTGATGTCTACTTTGATAACGTCGGCGGTGATATTCTAGATCAGGCGCTTGCCCGTCTGAACCGTCACGCACGTGTGGTTATTTGCGGTGCAATTTCGCAGTACAACAACACAACGGCTGTTCAGGGTCCATCAAACTACCTGAACTTGTTGGTCCAACATGCCCGCATGGAAGGTTTTGTCGTCTTTGATTATATTAAGCAATATGGTTCAGGCGTTCAGGAACTTGCCACATGGTACAGCCAAGGCAAGCTGCAGTTTAAAGAACATGTAGACACAGGTATCGAAAATTTCCCGAGCACTTTCTTGAAATTGTTCACAGGCGGAAACTTCGGTAAATTGGTTCTTAAAGTCTCAGAAGACTAAACCGACATCATTATTATCTGCGCTTGACCTTCAATATGGTCGGGCGCAGATAGTGATATTTTTAAAGTAAATTGGTCATTCAAATGCAATTGAGAGACGCGCGGTCCGCCGACGCGAAAGACATCGCCAGACTGGCAAACCTTGCCGCATCGGGTATTCCCTATTACTGCTGGAAAACGGCAAACCCACATAGAGACCCGTGGGTCGTTGGCGAAGAAATTGTTCAAAAAGATACGAGTGATTATAGCTACAAAAAATGTCAGCTTCTGGTTAGCGGCGGTAAAGTCGCGGCACTCCTGAACTCCTTCCGCCGAACAAAAATAGATACGCCAGCAGAAATTAGTAAATTACCCCCTGTGGTTCAGCCGTTGGCGCGCCTGGAAAACCAAGCAGTGGGTAATTGGTACATCAATACGCTCGCCACATCTGAGGATTTTCAGCGCCAAGGCTGCGCCGCCCGATTGTTGAAACGCGCAGATGATCTTGCCCGAGAAGCCGGTGTTTCAAAAAACAGCCTTATAGTCCGAAGCGGCAATGAAAGTGCCCTTCGCCTCTACGAAGCATTAGGATTTCAGGTGGCAGACAATGAAAAGGCCATTCCTTTTGAAGGCAATCTAATGGGTGAAAACTGGATGTTGATGGTGAAGCTCCTGTAACCCATCAACTCAGAGCATCACTAAAACGGCACTTTTCCATTGAAATAGATTGAAGATTTACAGAATTCCATATACATCTTCGCCAATGTTTTTTGTGTGCGGGCCTTTCGTGCACGCCATTATTGAGAGCCGTTCACAGTTTTAGTGAATAGAGCTCGGGTTTGATCATGAGTAAGCTTGAAGAACGGGTGTCCAACAGACGGACATTTGCCATTATTGCGCATCCCGATGCGGGTAAAACCACGTTGACCGAAAAATTGCTGTTATTTGGAGGTGCGATCCAATTAGCAGGCGCTGTTAAAACACGTGGCGAACAAAGGCGTGCTCGTTCTGACTGGATGAAGGTGGAGCGTGAGCGCGGTATCTCTGTGGCCTCGTCTGTCATGACTTTTGACTATGAGGGTAAAACCTTTAATCTTCTCGATACGCCGGGCCATGAAGATTTTAGTGAAGACACCTACCGGACACTAACCGCGGTTGATAGCTCTGTCATGGTCCTTGATGGCGCGAAAGGTATTGAAGCTCAAACACGGAAATTGTTTGAAGTGTGCCGTCTTCGCGATATGCCTATTGTCACATTCATCAATAAGTTCGACCGTGAGTCGCTTGATCCTTTTGAGCTTTTGGATGATATCGAGCAAACACTTGCTTTGGACGTTGTTCCGGCAAGTTGGCCGATTGGAATGGGCCGGAGTTTCCTTGGCTGTTACGATTTGTTTAAAGATCGTCTGGTTTTGGTCAGCAAAGATAAGAATAATCACCTTGATGAGGGCATTGTCTGCAACGGCATTGATGATCCGAAAATCGATGAATGTTTACCTGCTGACTATGCTGCAAAATTGCGTGAAGACGTGGAAATGGTCCGGGAACTATGTCCAGCCTTCGATAAGCAAGCATTTTTGGACGGTACATTAACGCCTGTTTATTTTGGCAGCGCGATTAATAATTTTGGTGTTGAAACCTTGCTGAACGGTTTGACCGAAATGGCGCCGTCGCCAGTGGCGGCGGTAACTGCAGACCGAACAGTCGAGCCGACCGAGACCAAAGTTAGCGGATTTGTGTTTAAAATTCAGGCAAACATGGACCCAAAACACAGAGACCGCATCGCCTTTTTGCGCTTGGTTTCTGGTCATTTCAAACGCGGTGCGAAATTAAAACACGTGCGTTCGGGTAAAACACTGGCAATTCACAATCCAGTTTTGTTCTTGGCGCAGGACCGTGAACTGGCAGAAGAAGCCTGGCCCGGAGATATCATCGGTCTTCCCAATCATGGGAATTTGCGCATTGGGGATGCCCTTACCGAAGGTGAGAATATCCGCTTTACTGGTATTCCAAGTTTTGCGCCTGAGCTTTTACAAAAAGTGCGGCCAGTTGACCCCATGCGGGCGAAACATTTGAGCCGCGCTCTTATTCAAATAGCAGAAGAAGGCGCTGCGCGAACCTTTAAAACCAGAATGGGATCCGAATGGGTTGTCGGTGTTGTGGGTGCCTTGCAATTTGAAGTGCTCGCGGATCGTATTCGGACGGAGTATGATATCCCGGTGAACTTTGAACAGACTGAACTTTATACCGCTCGTTGGGTGGAGCATGAAGATCATCTAGAACTTAAAAAATTCTTGGATGCCAATCAGGCATCTTTAGCCGAAGACCACGATGACGCGCCTGTATTCCTTGCTCGAAACGCGTGGCATTTGGAACGGGCAGAAAAAGACTGGCCGAACATTAAATTCCGCCATACAAAAGAGCAAATGAGCTGAGGAGAGTGTTATGCCGTCATTTGATATTGTTTCAAAAACAGACCTGAACGAAGTTGAAAATGCGCTGAATAATGTGCGCCGTGAAATCGAAACGCGTTACGATTTTAAGGGCAGCCATTGCAGTATTGAACAAAATGAAGGCGTCCTAACGATCCTTGCGGACGATGAGTTGAAGCTGAAGCAAATGCACGAACTTCTTCAAGGGCACCTCACACGTCGTAAAGTGGATGCGGCTGTGCTTGATTATAAGCCGCTTGAACATGCCGCCGGACAAAGTGTCCGCCAGCAAGTGATCGTCCGGGAAGGCCTTGATAAAGAACTTGCCAAGAAGCTGGTTAAATTGATCAAAGGCTCGAAAATTAAGGTGCAAGTGTCAATTCAGGGGGATGAGTTGCGCGTTACCGGTAAAAAACGGGACGAACTGCAGGAGACCATCGCATTTTGCAAAGAGCAAGAAACAGATATGCCCCTGCAATACATAAATTTCCGCGACTAATAAAGAGGACGTCAGAACCAATTTGCGCTCTGACGTCCCAATTTTTAATTTTATGCCAGTTGGTAAGTTGATGTCACTTCAATGCCGCCATCGGTTTTAACTTCTCCCGTTTCTACAAGCATAATGATATGTGAATAGACAGAGCGTGCCGCAGCGGGATGCAAATATTCTGGGACATCCGTATACATCTTTTCCACCATGCTTGGGATGCCCATTGGCCCATTTTTCAAACACTCTCGAATTTGATCGATCCGTCCGTGACGATGGGCGATAAGGCCGCGTACAAACGGATGTGGGTCGGTAATAGCAGGGCCGTGGGTCGGCCAATATAATTTGTGATCATAATCCAGCAGTTTTTCTAAACTATCCAAATATTGCACCATGTCACCGTCGGGCGGAGATACGATGGACGTGGACCAGCCCATGACATGATCTCCAGAGAATAGCGTTTTCTCTTCCATAAGCTCGAAACACAGATGGTTGGAGAGGTGGCCCGGCGTGTGAATGGCCTTCATTGTCCAACCGGCACCTTTAATTTTATCACCGTCAGCGACTTTAACATCAGGGACGAAATCCATATCGCCGTCCTGCTCAGGCTTCATACCGGGTTTACCGCTGCCGTGTGGGCCAAATCCGTAAGTTTTAGCCCCTGTTTTCTTTTTCAAAATGGCAGCGCCGGGTGAATGGTCGCTGTGCGTGTGGGTTACCAGAATATGGGTGATGGTTTCACCAGCTGTTTCCCGCAAGATTGCATCAATATGTTCTTCATCATAAGGGCCTGGATCGATAACCGCGATTTCGCCCCGGCCAATGATGTAAGTTCCCGTACCATGCAGCGTGAAAGAGCTGGCGTTTCCTGCAATAACTCGGCGAATGGAGGGGCTTAGTTCACTCGCAACGCCATATTGGAATTCGAGCTCTTTCTTAAAGGGAATAGTGGCAGCCATTTCTCGGTCCTAGTGGGTAAAACTGATATCAGATACGTATTTGATACGAAAAAACGCCTTATTAGTATGGTTTTTTGGCGTTTGATCATCTTTCAAAGATTCTACCTGCAATTTGATTACTTTGCTAGCGAGGAACTTTGTCAGGAATATAATCAATTACGAAATTTGATTTTATGGAGGCAAGATATGTCACACTTTTAAAGTGAAATAGGCCCCGAAATATTTACATGTAATCGTTAGGTCTAACGTACGTTTTAGTAAATTAGATCAAGCTTTCAAGGTATGGGCGGTGTTAATTGATAAACAAATAAAATTTGATTCAAGTAAAAATAAATTATTTTCAATAAAAATACATCATGTTTCAATATAAAAACCTAAGTCAATAATATAATTATTGAGTATTTTTAATTATTTTCATCACAAATTGCAGTTTTTTAACTAAATAAAAATTTATGCTGCATGTGCGAACAATAAATTGACTTACCGTTCACGTATCTACTGTTGACGCTAAAATAAAAGACTGACTATAGTTTTAACAAGAGCCGCGGATGTCCGATATGTGACGCGGCTTTTCTGAATAAACAAAAACCATCGGACAAACAGGGGAGGCCGTTCTGTTAGAATTTTTACAGTTGGTCATAGGCGGGGTGTCAATTGGGTGCATTTATGCGCTAGTCGCACTCGGTTTCGTATTGATCTACAAAGCAACTGAAGTTGTTAATTTCGCTCAGGGCGAGCTTATGATGCTCGGAGCGTTTCTCGCATATACCTTTATTTCTATACTGGGGTGGAACTATTGGTTGGGGGCTGCTGCTGCAATAGGCTGCATGTTCGTGATCGGTAATCTTGTCGACCGCGTCGTTCTGCGACCGGTATTAGGACAACCGCAATTTTCCATCGTTATGGTAACCATCGGATTTGGCTATATTGCCCGCAGTGTTGCGGGAATGGTGCCCGGGTGGGGAACCGAGACGTACGCGATCTCCACACCATTTTCCAGTGAAGGAATGCAAATTTTACCTCAATCAATGGGCTCTCTTGTGATTTCCCAAATTGATTTATCGGTAATTATCGCAACTTTCTTGTTATGTGGTATTCTCTATGCCTTCTTCACCTACACCAAACTGGGTGTGGCAATGCAGGCATCCTCCCAGAATCAATTAGCCTCCTATTATATGGGGATCCCCGTAAAATCAGTCTTTTCTATGATCTGGGGTATTAGTGCAGCAGTTGCCGCCGCGGCAGGCATATTGCTGGCACCGACCACATTGATTGATACCAGCATGGGCTTTCTTGGATTGAAAGCGTTTCCTGCAGCCGTTCTTGGTGGATTTGGATCCATTCCGGGAGCCGTGGTTGGCGGTATCATTATTGGAATAATTGAGACCCTAGCAGGGTTCTATCTACCTCCTGGCTTTAAAAATGTAGCAGCATACGTTGTGTTGTTGATTGTTTTGGTCGTACGGCCTCAAGGCCTGTTTGGTGAGAAGACAGGGAAGAGGGTGTAATTATGCGTTTTTTGTTTAAAACCGAGTATGAGCAAGATATTAAAATTGCGAAACACTCCGGATACTACTGGTCTTATGGTGCATTGTTGGCTGCAGTCCTGATTGTCCCGTTCTTCTTAGAAGAATATTATGTGGGCCAAATGACACAGCTTTATATTATGGCTATCGCTGGCGTTGGGCTGATGTTGCTTGCTGGGTATACAGGATTGGTGAGCCTTGGTCATGCCGCCTTTTTTGGCATCGGTGCCTATACAGAGGCCGTCTTAACGGGGAACGGGGTTTCGCTTCCGTTTATGGAGGAACCGATTGTTTTCTCCTTCTTCATATCTTTTCCGTTAGCGGGTCTTTTCGCAGGCCTCGCGGGTGTTGCCATTGGTATACCAGCGCTTCGATTGGTTGGTATATATCTTGCCATAGCGACCTTTGCTTTCGCCATCATCATCGAGGAAATTCTATCTCGCTGGGAAAGTGTTACACACGGGTATTCGGGACTAATGGTTGAGGCGGTATATATCGGTGACATAGAAATTAGCGATGGAACACCGTTCTATTATCTGTGTCTAGGTGTTCTGGTAGCTGTGATTTTGTTCTCACTGAACCTTTTACGCTCTCCGACCGGGCGCGCAATGATGGCAGTTCGAGATTCTGAAATTTCGGCCCAAAGTATGGGTGTTAATCTTGCTCAAACAAAAACAATTGCGTTTGCATTGAGTGCTGGAATAACCGGTCTTGCGGGGGCTTTGTTCGCTCATAAGCTGGGCTTCCTATCTCCAGAGAGTTTTACTGTGCTGCAATCTCTTGAATTGTTGGTTTTGGTTGTTGTTGGCGGGCTTGGATCTTTACACGGTGCAATCTTCGGGGCTTTGTTCATATTGGCATTACCGCAAGCACTCGCGATTTTGAAAGATTATGTTCCGACACAGATTGCGGAAATACCCGGTATTGAGCCCTTGATATTTGGCTTAATCCTTGTGTTTTTCATCATCTTTGAGCCTATGGGAATTTATGGTCGTTGGCTAAAGGTAAAGCTCTATTTCCAAATGTTCCCGCTTTACAAAAAGGCGACATTCAAACGCCAGAAATCTTATATGAAATCTGAGAGGTTGAAATGAGCCTTTTTACAGCAGAAAATATTGCCATTAATTTTGGTGGCGTGAAGGCAGTTGACGGTGTCAACTTTGACATTAAAAAGGGTGAGTGCTTTACCATTATTGGACCAAACGGTGCGGGTAAAACGACTATCTTTAATCTTATAAGCCGGATCTATGATGTCACCGAAGGCCGCATGACTCTCGATGGACAGGATATAACCGAAACTCCGCCGCATGATATTGCGGGATTGGGGATTGCCCGCACATTTCAAAATATTGAATTGTTTGAGCATGCTTCGGTTCTCCAGAATCTTTTGGTGGGGAGACATTGCCACACAAAAAGATCAATTTTTGCAGAAAGTCTATTTTTGCCTTCAGTTCGAAAAGAGGAACTTGCCCACCGGGAAAAGGTTGAAGAGATCATTGATTTTCTCGATTTGCAGCATTACCGAGAAAGTTTGATCATGAACCTTCCCTACGGGGTGCGGAAGGTTGTTGAACTTGGTCGTGCTCTTTGTACAGAACCTAAATTGATCCTTCTAGATGAGCCGTCTTCAGGGCTTAACGTTGAAGAGACCCAGGACATGGCATTCTGGATCGAAGATATTAAGAAGGATTTGGGGATCACGGTTTTAATGGTTGAGCATGATATGGGATTGGTTTCGGAAGTCTCCGACCGCGTTCTTGTTTTAAATTATGGCCGAATGCTCGCGCAAGGTACACCAAGCGAAGTGCAAAAAGATCCAGAAGTGATTAAAGCGTATTTGGGAGGATGATATGAAAGAGCCGATTTTAAAAGTTCGAAATATCGAAACCTATTACGGACCAATTATGGCAATTCGCGGCGTCTCATTGGACGTTGAAGAGGGTAAGATTGTAACCGTCCTTGGCGCTAATGGTGCCGGCAAGACAACGATATTGAAGACCATTAGTGGTGTCATGGATCCGCAAAAAGGAAGCGTTGTCTTCGACGGTCAGACCATTCAAAAGAAAGATCCCGATCAGATTATGCGGCGCGGCCTTAGCCACGTGCCTGAGGGGCGGGAAGTTTTCCCATTTTTGAGTGTCTATGATAATTTAATGATGGGGGCATACACGCGAAACGATAAAGACGCTATTGCGAAAGACCTAGAATTGGTTCACGATTATTTTCCAATTTTGAAGCACCGCGGTGAACAGCCAGCTGGACAGCTTTCCGGCGGTGAGCAACAAATGCTTTCTATTAGCCGTGCAATGATGTCGCGTCCAAAAGTCATGTTGCTTGATGAGCCGAGTTTGGGACTAAGTCCGCTGCTTGTTAAAGAAATTTTTGGGATTATTAAGCGTCTAAATGTTGAGCAGGGAATGACCATGCTTTTGGTGGAGCAGAATGCTAATATAGCATTGCATACTGCAGATTTTGGTTATGTTCTGGAGGTTGGCCGTATTGTTATGGAAGATACGACTGCAAATCTTCTTGAAAAGCAAGATATCCAAGAATTCTATCTTGGAATGCAAGATCATGGTGTTCGCGGTAAACGCCGCTGGAAAAAACGGAAAACATGGCGATGAGCAGGACGGTAGGGAGATAATCATATGAACGCAATTACATACCCGCCAACCCTGATTGAGGGAACGGATACAACAGCAAAGCTCTTTTGGAAAAGAGTTGGCGAGTTCAATGAAAAAGTTGCCATGCGGGAGAAGGATCTCGGCATATGGCGGACGATTTCTTGGACCGAATATGGCGCGCGCGCGCGGTCGATTGGGCTGGGGCTAGTCTCTTTAGGCCTTCACCGCGGCGAGGTCGTTTCTATACTCAGCGATAATAATCCAGAGTGGCTCTATTTCGACATGGGTATTCTAGGTGTCGGCGGCGTTAGCAATGGCGTTTATACGACGGATAGTTCAGCCCAAGTCGAATATCTATGCTTAGATTCTAAAACTAAATACTTTGTTGTTGAGAATGAAGAGCAGCTTGATAAGATTTTGGAAGTTCGAGATCGAGTTCCGGATCTTCGTAAAATTATTGTCCTGGATATGGAAGGGCTTAGGGATTTCTCCGATGATATGGTCATTAGCATTGATGATCTATATGAAATGGGCGACAAATACCATGCCGAGCATCCGGAGTTTTGGGAAGAGGCTATTTCTAAATCAGAATCCCAGGAACTTGCCATTCTAATTTATACTTCAGGCACGACAGGCCCGCCAAAAGGGGCGATGATTTCACATCGTAATTTGATGTTTCAAATTTCAAACCTGACACCGATTGTCGGCTTTGGACCAGAAGATGAACAATTGTCTTTCTTGCCGCTCTGTCATATTGCGGAAAGAGCCTACAGTGTATTCTTACCGTTGTTCTCAGGCTCCGTTGTGAACTTTGTGGAGGGGCCGGATACCGTTCCTGAAAATATTCGAGAAGTCTCTCCGACAATATTTTTTGCGGTTCCAAGAATTTGGGAAAAATTCTATTCTGCCATTACCTTGCAGCTTAGCGATGCAACAGGCCTTCAGAAACTGGCTTATAAACTGGCGATCGCGACGGGATATGAGGTTGCGGAATGTAAGATGGATGGTCGGACGCCTTCAAGTTTCTTAAAAGCCAAATTCTGGCTTGGCGACTATTTGGTATTGAGAAATATCAAACGTTTTCTGGGACTGGATAGGGCGCATTATTTGGGATCAGGTGCCGCGCCAATTTCACCAGATCTGATTAAATGGTATTTGGCTCTTGGGCTTGATATGTATGAGGTCTATGGGCAGACCGAAAATGTAGGTCTTGCGACAACAAATCTGGCAGGCCAATTCAAACTTGGGACAGTGGGTCCGCCAACGCCAAATACGGAAGTGTCCATATCTGATGCTGGCGAAATCCTGCTGAGAGGCCCGCATGTCTTTATGGGATATCTAAACCAGCCAGAAAAAACAGCGGAGACAGTTGTTGATGGTTGGCTCCACACAGGCGATGTTGGGTATATCGATAACGAAGGATTTGTGAAAATCACAGATCGGATGAAGGACATTATTATTACCGCGGGGGGTAAAAATATTACGCCGTCAGAAATTGAAAATCAGATCAAATTTAGCCCGTACGTTTCTGATGCCGTGGTCATTGGAGATAAACGCAAATATTTGACCTGTCTCATTATGATCGACCAAGAAAACGTCGAAAAATTTGCACAAGACCATGACGTACCGTTCACCAATTTTAAAAGCCTTTGCGGGACTGCCGAAGTTGTTGATTTGGTTTGGAGCGAGATTGAAAAGGTGAATAAGAATTTTGCACAAGTGGAGACAATTAAGAAAGTTCGCCTAATTGATGAAATATTAACAGCGGAAGATGATGAATTAACGCCAACCATGAAATTAAAGAGATCATTTGTGAATAAGAAATATGCAGACCTAATTAACACCATGTATTGAATGGGTGTTGCATTGACTTTTACATGTATGGGAGCAGGTAATTAGTAAATAAATTAAAAACTTTTGGGAGGAAGATAATGAAGAGAAGAAGTTTTGTCCGTTTGGGACTAACAGTTGCGACAGGGATTGTTGCCGCCACTGCATTTACAAGCGCTAGTCAGGCAGCACAGGGTGTTACTGACGATAAAATCATTCTGGGATCACATCAGCCTTTGTCTGGTCCTGTTGCGCTTTGGGGCGTGCCTGTAACCAATGGAATGCGCATGGGAGTTGAAGAGATTAACGCGAAGGGCGGCATTAATGGTCGCAAACTTGAGTTAATCGTTGAAGACACAGCTTATCAGCAACAGAAGGCCGCACAAGCTGGCGATAAATTGCTCAAAAAAGATAAAGTCTTTGCGCTGGTCGGGCCTCTTGGTACGCCAACAAACATGGTGACAATGCCACGTGCCCTTAAACGAGGTGTATTGAACTTATTCCCATTGTCTGCAGCGAAAGAAATGTTTGAACCATTCCATGAGCTGAAGTTTTCAAATTTGACTCCCTACGATGATCAAATGCGTTCTGCGGTCAAATATTTTGTAGAAAATGAAGGCGTGAAGAAAGTTGGCGTTTTGTATCAAGATGATGATTTTGGTAAAAATGTTCTTCTTGGTTGTGAAGAGCAAGCCAAAGCAATGGGATTACCTGAGGTTGTTAAAACCAACTTTAAGCGAGGATCCAAAGATTTCTCATCACAGATTGCAAAATTGAAATCTGCTGGCGCTGATCTTGTCTGCCTTGGCACAATTATCGGCGAAACCATCGGAAGCATGGCGACTGCGAAAAAGATTGGCTATAAAACGAAGTTTGTTGTGAGTTCAGCAGGTTACGTGCCAGAAAACATCACGCTCGCCAAAGGCTTAACCGAAGGGCTGTATGGCGTCAGCCAGACACCAATACCGTATTATGATGATGTTAATGCGGACGTTAAGGCTTGGATGGATCGATATAAAGCACGCTTTAATAAAGATGCAGTTTTGCAGTCCATCGCTGGATATGAAGTTATCCGACTGTTTGCTGAAGGTGTAAAAATTGCGGGTAAAGATTTAACCGCAATTAAAGTTGCTAAAGCCCTTGAAAGCATCAAGGATTTTAAGTCCAAATTTGGCGGTGCATCAGTTAGCTTTAGTGCAAAGGATCATCTGGGACCAGATCAGCGGAACAGCGTTTCGCTTTATAAGGTTTCAGGCCCAAAATGGCAGAGAATAGATAGTATCAGCTACTAAAATATTATAATCTAGTTTAAGGGCCCGGCTATTTTTAGTCGGGCCTTTTTGTGAACTAATTAGTAACTAATCATGGGTACTCTGGCCTAAATTCAGTTAATTAAACTCATGATTGCGTGTGTTTTCCTAGGGGGAAATATGTTTAAGGCACTACCAAAGTTTTTAAAAATAAAAAATAATACAGAAGAAGAAACTTTAGAAGAAACTTTAGGAAAAACTTCAGAAAAATTGGACGCAGGAGAAAAAATAAAGATTGGTATTCGAGCCCGTCTTTATGTGTCATTTGGTGTTATTGCCCTAATGACCCTTGCCTCAGGTGGTGTGGGTTGGGCACTATTTTCAAGCCTTGGTAATACTTTGGAAAATACAACAAAATCGTCAATTGAGGCGGTAACATTTGCACAAAAACTAGCCGACAATGCAAAACTTGTCGCGGCTGTCGCTCCGAGATTGCTTAAAGCGACGACTTTGCAGGACGTGAAGACAGAAAGTCAAATCGCCCAAAAATATCTGATCGCTTTGGATGATAGCGTTATCAACCTGTATAATCTTGATGTTGATATGGCTGTTATTGAAAGCGTCCAGGAAAATGTATCAGAACTTTCCACCAGTTTTCTCGATCTGAATACTCAAATGAGAATTAGGGTTAAATCAAATGCAAAATCAGATGAAATTGCATTGCAAGTTTCAGATTTCCATAAAAGACTAACAGAAATTTTGCAACCTTATATTATTGAGCAACATAAAATTGTGAATGTTGAGGCAGCAAGTCTCGGTATTGAAGAAGATTTGGATGCAGTTCGGGAAGGTATTACACGTCTGTTTGAAGAAGAGGTTAATAACCTAAGCCGAGCATTGGCGCTTCAAAGTAGCATAAACATGACCGCGGGTATCATGCACCGCATGGCAGTGGAAACAGACGCAGAAAAACTTGATCTGCTCACAGATGAGTTCTCTGTTTACGGCGCAAGGATGCGGATGTCACTGATGCTGCCCGAATTCGAAGGTAAAGAGCAATTCATTAAGGATGTTGATGCATCCCTTGAATTGGCGAATTCAGATCAGGGGCTAATGGTATTGCGGGAAAGATATATTACAACCGCGGCCAAAGCTGATGCAACTATCGCCAGTGTTACAAGCAATGCGAATGCATTGTCAGCGAATATTGATCAAGTGGTGACGGAAATTTCTGCTGCAACGGATAAAACAATTGGTATTGCCGCTGAAAATATTGAAGTTGGTAAAATTCAATTGGGTGTCATCTCGGCTGTTAGCCTTACGTTGGCCTTGTTAATTGCATGGCTGTATGTGGGTAGAAATTTGATGCGCCGGTTAAATCGACTGGTTGACGATATGGGGCTTATTTCTACGGGCAATTTGGAAACAGAAGTATCGGTCGTTGGAAATGACGAAATTACCAAAATGGGTAACGCCCTAATCGGTTTTCGAGATACAGCAAAAGAAACTGAAAAGCTGCGTGAACAAGCGGAATCGGGGCGCATTCGCCGTGAAGGCGAGCGTCAACAAGCCGAAAAAGAAGCTGCTGAAGCTGACAAACAGCTGCAAAAAGATAAAGAACGCGACGCGCTTGAAGCTGAAGAGCTTAAACGGGCTGAAATGGACAAATTGGCAAATGATTTTGAGGGAAGTGTTAAACATCTTGTTGAAAGCTTTGCCGCTGCGACAACTGAAATGTCCGCAAGTTCTGAATCTATGTCGGAAGCTGCCAATGAGACAAGCAATCGATCTAATGCGGTATCTAATGCGTCAGATATCGCCAGCAGCAGTGTCAATTCTGTGGCATCTGCCACGGAAGAGCTGACATCCTCTATTAATGAGATTAGCCGGCAAGTCGGGCAAGCTGCTAGTATCGCAAGTGGTGCCGTTGAAGAGGCTACACGGACAAACGAAATGGTTACGAGTTTGAGTGACGCGGCCGCAAAAATTGGTGATGTCGTAGGACTGATTAACGATATCGCGGGTCAAACCAATTTATTGGCACTTAATGCAACCATTGAAGCGGCTCGCGCCGGTGATGCGGGTAAAGGATTTGCTGTTGTGGCTTCTGAGGTGAAAAATCTTGCCACACAAACAGCACGTGCCACTGAAGAGATTTCAGCTCAAATTAAGGCTGTGCAAGAAGAGACCAACAGTGCCGTTGGCGCCATTGGCGGAATATCCAGCACAATTTCTCAGATAAGTGAAATTGCAACCGGTATTGCATCTGCTGTTGAAGAGCAGGGTGCAGCTACAGGAGAGATTAGTCGAAGCGTTCAGCAGGCCGCGCAAAGTACGCAAGAAGTTTCTCAAAACATTAATTCAGTTAATGATGCTGCCGTATCTACAGGTAAATCGGCGGAGGCAGTTAGGGCCGTTTCCAACGAGCTATCGAAAGAAGTTAGCGATCTGGATCAAGAGGTTCAAAGCTTCCTCTCCCGTGTTAGAGCTGCCTAAATTTCCACTAATAAAGGCCCGATTTTGTCGGGCCTTTATTAGTGTGACTAATTAGAATTTTTTAAATAATTAGCTATGCCCGCCACTGAAAACAAAGTCAGTGTGTCTTCAGTTTCGATCATATGACCGAGCTCTTCTTCTAGATGTAGAATTAGCCGCATGTGATTTAAACTATCCCATTTGTCGATGGTTTCGATTGTATCTTCAGCGCTAATACTGTCTGCATTACAATCAAGTACGACTGAGATGTGTTTGATTGCTGTCGCTGTAAAAACGTCACTCATATATTTAGGTCTCTTCTTTTGTTTTTAAGGCCGCGTATTCTACTCTCTTTTGTTCGAGCCAATCTTCTTTGAACAAGGCAAATTCAACAACATCGTCAAAACCACCCTCGCGATTTCGAATTTGGCGTATTCGAACTCCTTCTTTCTTAAAATGTTGTCTTGAATAATTAAATAAAGCGGGCAGGTTTCGAGATCGGACATATCCGCAAATTTTTTCAATTTTCATAGCAGAAAATAGAAACTGGATAATACGTTCGCGAACTTCTAGGACCACAGCTGCTCCCCAAAAATCTTTATCCCCAATCATGATACTCGTTATCGCCATTTCATTTTTGAAGTCGATATATATCCGGAAAATTCCAACGGGTTTTTTAGTCGCTTTGTCATGTATGAGGAGCGCGAAATTCCCAGTGTTTTTATAGTTTGAAAAAAATCGAGAGAGTTGGTTATTATCCATACCCATAGGGTCGTTCATATAACGCATGACTTCTTTATCTGCAAACCAGGCAACTATCTCTCCTGGAATATGTGCCGGCTCGATCGACCGAAGAATGTAATTTTCTGTTTCGAGTGTTATCGGCGTGCCAAACTTCCATCTCATTTCCGGTCACCGGCTTCCAGGCATTTATCCCGCACATTATTACGGTTTATCTTGCCCCGATCAGTTTTTGGTATTTCATCTATAAAAAACCAACTTTCAGGAATAGCTTCCCGGCGAATAAGATGGCTCATCCATTCTTGCAACGCTTTAGAGTCTGCAGGGACGTTGTCTTTTAAAACACAAGCTGCCGCGACCCGCTCTCCGCTAATGGCATCTGGCAATCCAAATACACAAACCTCCTGAATGTCTTCATGACGTTCAAGAAGCAGATCGATTTCTTCCGGTAAAATTTTCATTCCCGCCCGATTAATTTCAGATTTTTGCCGCCCTGTGATGCGAATTGATCCATGGGCATCGATGGTACCGATATCACCCGTATGGAACCACCCATTAACAAGCACTGCTTCGGTGAGCTCCGTTTGCCTGAAATACCCGTTCATAAGGGAGGGCGTTTGAATGAGCAACTCTCCCTCTCCGGTTGGCGATTTTTCACCGGTTTCAGGGTTGAGGATCATTGCAGACCCGCCCCAAACCTTTCCAATTAGACCATCTACACACTGCCCGTCGGAAAGAGAAGTTCCGCCAATCCAGTTTGCGGTCTCTGTAATGCCGTACATGTTGAAAACGTTATCGGTGCCGCACCATTTTCCAATGGCGGCCCACAGGTCAGAAGATAAGGGGGCTGAACCCACATGTACGCGCTTCAATGTTCCCTTCTGAGGAGGCTGTGATAATCTCGTGACCATCTTCCAGAACGAGGGGACAGAGCTTAGAAATGTGATATTATTTTCGTCAATGATTTCTCCAATTTTCGAGAGCCCTTGTGGTGATTTATCATCGAGTAGAATGACATCTTGACCATTCAAAAGCGGGGTAAGTAAATTCCCAATTAGGCCATGGCCAAAATGGGTGGGCAGCGGGCAAAGCGTTCTTTGCGTGCTGCCATTTCCCATATAGGCCATATTCAATGAAAGCCGAGATAAAAGGGATCTAAAGCTATGCTCTACGCCTTTCGGGTTGCCTGTAGTCCCGGATGTAAATAAATAGAGGGCAGGGTCATCAAGTGACGGGGGCGTTCCCGTGTTTAAGGGTCTGTTTTTGTTGATAAATGTAGGGGCGAGATCATATCCACCCAAAACAACAGAAGGCTCAACAAAATCTATGAGAGTTTGTTTTTCGTTTTCTGTTACTGCCGGGTTTATGCAAGCAGCTGCGGCACCAAGGTTCCATACAGCGAGAAGATCAGCTACAAACCCAGCTGATCCACCATGGCAAATCATAACGCGATCCAAGGGACCGACACACCCTTGAAGTTGTTTTTCACGCTCAGCTACCATCACACGTAGTTCGGGGCCGTCTACCCAAGAAAGATTAGATGTTGTCGATAATCTGCCAAGTGTAGGGAATGAATTAAAAATCATATTAGAATAACTCAAAAATAATTAATATTTGTACATTAGTGAAGTGTAAAATTACTTAATGTATTAAGGGTGTTGAAATTTTACTAATAATTAGCCGGACTTTATCTTGTAATTATATATTGCGTTTGTCAGTGCGTGAAGCAGTCCCTTGTCTTCCCAACAAATATCAAGAGGGATTGATTTAAGATAAGGGCTGTTTTTGTCACGCATGACTTCCTCTGGAAATATAGCAATGATTTTTTCATGCGAGTTATGTTGAACTTCTGTGACTTTTTCTTGACCGCCATTGAGGCGATTATAAAACAAGGAAACCAGATCGTTACCCAGTATGCTCGAACTTGGAACGGTGTGTGTGGATCGCAGGTTAACTTCGATCACGGTGGGAAGGGTTTTCTCAGAAATTTCAAACATATCAACACCACCAAAGCCAGTGAATTGTAGTTTTTTAACTAAGGCTGCCAGCGGTTCAGCCCAATTTGGACGGTAGAGGTTTTCAACAACAGTACTTGGTCCATTTTCAAAGAGTGTCTCTAAGGGTCTTGCTACAATGTAGCCTAAAAGTTCTCCCTTCCATGCCGCAAAACTTACTGTGAGTTCATTTCCTTTTGCCATGGATTGAACAATCGCAGGGTTATCTTCTGACAAGGTGTAGCCTGAATTCGCTATTTTTTTAATTGTACTTGGAATGTCTGTGCCATTGACCACGGGATAGACACCTGTACCGCCTGCGGCGAAATTAAGTTTAATGAAAAGGGGGAGTTTCCTTGTTGAAATACTGCGTTCCAATTGATCTAGATTATGCGCTGTCGTATATTCTGGAATGTTGAAACCGGCATCTCCGGCATACTGTACAGAAACATCGCGGTTATAACTCTTAGTATTTGGCGCTAAGCTTGCCTCAAGCAAAGACAAAAGAGCCTTGTTCTCATCGGACAAAGAGTTTTGAGAATTTCTTAATAAACTTCGATATTTTAAAAGCCCTCGAATTAAAGTCTCGTCATTGGTTAGCAGATACTCTGGCTTGCTGTGATTACAGGCATAGGTGAGACCATCAACCGTATTTTTAAACGAAATTTCAGTGGGAGCGTTGGGGAACCGATATTTTTGAGCGAAGCTATCAGATTTTAGAAGTATCCGTTCCCTGTATCCTAAACCAAAGGTCTCCGCACCGAGTTTTTTAAACTGAGAGGGCAAGCGGCTGAGGCTGACATTATAAAACAAGTCGGAAAAAAGTAATTTGACCAATGTACGTTCCGCTTTCACGGCTCCTAGTAAATGTTTGAATGTTTAGTCGGTTTCAACCTTGTGAATTTTAGATTACCCAATTTGGGTGAAAGGTATAAATATATTCTCAAGTAAATTTTGAAACTACTGCAGATCACTCGAATTTAATATTCTGGCATTAGGTGCTTTATTTGGATGTTGCTCTGAATATGCCATCCCAATCGTCAGGAGGCGGGTTCTGCTGAAAGTCATCTATACGGGACAAATACAAATCACTGAGGATAGTGAGCGACGGGTCGCCAATTTTTAACTGCTCTGCCAGTTTGCTGGCAACAGACCAGTTTTTGGATCGGTAATTTTCGTGAAAGTTTTCCATAATTGATCGATTTTTTTGAAAACCCTCAGTTCGGCGTATTTCCGCGTCGCCAATCAGCGCGTAAATTTTGACCGCGGCAGTTCGCCCCTTTACAGCAATTAAGTCCAGTTCCAAAAGGGCATAGCCTATTAGATTTTTCGCGGTATCTTCCCCTACAATGATATCAACACCATAGGTTTTGGTCTGCCCTTCAAGGCGAGAAGCCAAATTAACCGGATCCCCCAAAACCGAGTAATCAAAGCGCTGTTCTGATCCCAAATTGCCAACAATACAGGTGCCTGTATTCAAGCCAATACCAATTTTCAACGCGCGGTAATCGCGGCCCTCTTGTTCGGATTCTTGTTTTATTTCATCGTTGAGTATGGATAACCGTGTCATCATGCCAAGGGCGCTCTTTGCCGCTTCTTCCTCGTGGAATTTATTGAAAAGTGGTGCGTTCCAAAACGCCATGATGGAATCGCCCATATACTTATCAATAGTTCCATTTTTCCGAAGGATTTCATCAGTCATCGGCGTTAGAAAACTATTGATTAGGCGGGTTAGGCCTTGCGGATTGTCCCGAAAAGTTTCTGAAATTCCCGTGAAGTCTCTGACATCGCAAAACAGAAAAGTCATATTCCGCTCTTCTCCCCCAAGGACCAAACTGTCTGGGCTTGCGGATAATCGTTTCACCAGTTCTGGAGACAGGTAATGAGAGAAAGCGTTTCGAATTCGCGTTCGTTCATTTTCTGTCTGGAGGTAATTGAAATAAACCAATGTTATGTACAGAATAAGGGAGATGAATAGTGTAAATGTCACGTCAATTAGAAGAGAGAATTCACTGAAAAGATACAGCGAAGATGACACAGCGATGCTTGAAATTAACACAAGTAAACCCATGGTCGTGCGGGCACCAACAAATGGGACGAGGAGTATCAAAATAAACGCTGTGAAAAGGGTGCCCGACCATTCAAATACTGCGAGGTAGTCGGGTCTGAATAAATAGCTTTGCGTCAGAATGTTTTCCAGTAATTGGAAATGCATTTCAACTCCGGGCAATGAGGATTGCAACGGCGATGATCTCAGGTCTTTAAGGCCGGTAGCAGAGGTTCCCACGAACAGCAGTTTCCCCTTGATTTTATCTGGATCAACATCTCCCCTGATCACATCAACGGCGGATATATAGTGAGACGTATCAAACGGTGAATATTTTATCCAGATACGGCCATCACGATCAGTTGGAACGAATGATCCTGCGACGCGAAATCCAATTAATCCCTCGTCGTTGGCTTGCGTAATTACATTTCGGCCTGTTGCTACCCGAAGCATATCAAGGGCGAGAGTTGGGACAATTTTGTTATTCACGACATTTGCCAGCGGAACGCGTCTCACAATACCATCAAAATCTTGATCAAGACTGATCATGCCGCGACCAGAAGCGGCGTTATCCAATTCAGAAATATTTCCAATTAACCCAGAAAAGTTTTTCAAAAAAGGTCGAGCATCTTTGCCAAGGGAGGCAATTGTTGCGACTTTTGAGAGGCCCAAGTTGTTTACATCACTCCGGGTGGGACTCACAGAGATGCCCAGAACAACGCGACTTTGTTTCATATGATGGGCGAATTTTGTGTCAAAAGATGGTAGGGAAGCCAGCTCTGTTTTGGTTGATTGTGTGAGCGTGGGAACGCTGTTCCCTATTTTGTTCGGAGATAAGCGATCTTCCTCAGCAAAAACCATATCAAACCCTATAACAACGGCTCCTAATTTAGAGGCGTTTTGAACAAGAGCTGCTAAGTAATTGCGAGGCCAAGGCCATTGTCCAAGCTCGAGTAAGCTCTTTTCATCGATATCTAATATAGCAACAGGTCGTTGTTTTGGTACTTCTCTGGGTTGCCATTGTTGATAATAATCAAAAACCCGATTTCGAAAATTTGACAGGAACGGGGGATCTGTCACTTGTAAATATAGGGCTGGTAATAAGATTGCAATGGCCATTATTCGGCCGATACCAGCTAATGCGAGCCAGTTTTTAGGTGATATTTTTTTAAGCTGCATCAGTAAACTCGGTTTCATGAGCTCTAGTCTATTTGAGATTAAGCTTTAATGACCACCATTATTTACGTTCCTTTGTAGATTTAATAATTGGCGTAAAAAATTGCATTAAATCAGGTAACGTTGCTTTAACTGGTAGAATGATGCGATTTATGGTACGTATGGACCGGTTCCGGGTGAAAAATTAACGTTTGACGTCGTATAATCCTGCGTTGCTTTCATTAGGCGTGGCGCATGTGCGTTGCCGTAATAATTAAATGAACTATATCTTGTGTAAGTAAAATCAAAAAGATCCGTAAAACACAGTAAGTACAGCATCAAGTGGAGTCGATTGACAGATGGCGATTTTTGGAGAATTGGATCAGGCGGATCAAGCGAATGATGATCGGCTGGGTGAGTATTCGGCGACGGATAAGTCGCAAGTCCATCTTGGAGATGAGTTGAAGCCTCTCGTTGCGGATTTTGCACGAGATGGTGTCGACCTAACACTTACCAATGATGCTGGCGAATATATTGTCATAAACGACTATTTTGCGTCCTTCCCATCACCAGAATTAGTCACCAGTGGCGGGGCCAAATTAACACCTGATGTCGTTGGACGGTTGGCAGGTCCCGGGCCGCAAGCACAAAACTCCACATCCCAAGCAGATGAAAGCCCTATTGGTGAAGTTACCGAACTTACGGGTTCAGTTACCATTAAGCATGCTGACGGGACATCTGAAGATGCTTTCGAAGGTTCTATGGTTTTCAAAGGGGATGTGCTGGAAACCGGCGCTGATGGTGATTTTGCTATTAGTTTTGTTGATGATACTCAGTTCTCCATGGGCCCAAGCGGCCGCGCGGTTCTGGATGATCTGGTTTTTAATTCCGGTGACGCTAGCGAAAACGGAATGGCTGTTTCTTTGTTGCAAGGGGTCTTCAGCTTTGTCAGTGGCCAGATTGCAAAAGATAATCCTGAAAGCGTCAGTATTAAAACGCCAGTTGGTACCATTGGTATCCGGGGAACCAGTTGGGCAGGTAAAATTGCTCAATTAGGGGAAGAGTCACTTTTTACGCTATTTACGGGCGCAATTATTGTCGCCAATGAGGGCGGCTCGCAAATTCTATCTGTAAGCCAACAATCGGTTATTGTGACGAGTGCGACGATTGCACCAGGCAAACCTTTCGTTTTAAACGAAGAGCAATTAATCAATGCCTATGACAAAGTGCTGTCCTTAATTAATCCAGAATGGCTGCAAGACGAAGAGTTTGATCCAAGCAAAATTGCTCCTGAAGCCGGACCACAAGGCGGCGGCGGGAGTGGCGGCGGTGCAGGGTTTGGTGAGGTTGACCTCGGAGATCTAGGGGAAGGTCTAGGGCTTGCTGGAATTTTGGATCTTTCGGATTTACTTGAGGAAACCGAATTTACGGAAGATGAACTGCGGGCACTTTTGGACCCATTTCAGGATGATGCGGGGCCAACTATTGGCGTCAGTGTGGAAACAGTAATTGATCCTGTCACCAGTACAGTAAGCGCCTTTAGTATTGAAATTTCAATTGATGTCCCAACTGATGTCCCTGTTGTCATTTACTATGATGTGATACCGGGAACCGCAACTGGTTTGGATACGGGACTTCCCGGCGATGTGGATTTCGTTGATGAAGGCGGCGGTGTTATCACACTGCCAGCAGGCTCAACATCAACTAGCTTCTCTGTTACACTGGTGGATGATGATGTCATTGAAGATACCGAGTTTTTCCTCGTTCTGCTGACGGGCGCAGAAAATGCAGTCATCGACCCTCTTGGAAGTATGGCGCTCATCGTTATTGAAGATGATGATGTTGGTGTAATTTCGGTGAAACCTGTTGGGGATGAAGCTCCGTCATTTGCAGCGTTTAGTGCAGCTCCATTTGCTCTTTTGACTGAGGTTGATCCAGTTAATGCAACGACGGTCGATGAGGCAGACGGAACGGTCCAGTTTAAACTGCTACTGGATAAAGCGGTCGCGCCGGGTGTTGAAGTTCGTGTGGATTATACGGTTACGGGAGATGGTGTCGATCGAACTGATTTTCCAGAAGGCGGCGTTCTATCAGCTTATTTCATGGGCGGAGAAGAGGGGCTTCCAGCGGGTTCAGAAATTGTTATTGAAATTAACATTATCGATGATGATCAGTATCAGGGCGATGAGACTTTTTCAATTAACCTGCTCAGTGGAACACTAAATGCTGTTCCCGACGATATTGATGGTGTTTTAGAAGTTACAGTCATAGATGATGAAACGCCAATTACAGCGGATGAAGCTGAGAGCGCATCTGTCTCTGAAGATGAAATTGATGATAGCTCCAATGATCTGTCTCTTGGACTAACAGGTGGCAGTGGTACCTATAGCAGCTTGGTTTTTGCGGCATCTCAGCCGGGTTTTGATGCTTTGGGTTTAACGTCAGGTGACGTGCCTGTACAATTAACAGGGCTTGGGACCGGAACAGTGCAAGGCGTTGCGGATGAACAGGTTATTTTTACAGTAATCTTGGCAAGCGACGGCAGCTATGATTTGCAATTGACAGGACCCGTTGACCATATTCCGGGTGATGGCATAACTGACACCGCTGCTACCTTCTCTTTAGCGTTTGATGCAACCGATACCAATGGATCATCTGTATCTAGTGAAATCGCCATCACTATTGAGGATGATAATCCTTTGGCGGTTGATGATATTGATAGTGCGGTGGAAGGCGGCGTTGCAAGTGGCAATGTACTGACCGGCTTGGAAATCGCTGGCGATGATAATCTGACAGATGGCGAACTTGATTATATGGGCGCAGATGGCGGTGCTTTAGTCGCCGCATGGGACACTGGTGATCCGGGCACAGTATATGAGCCTGATGGCGCTGGGGTTATTACGATTGTTGGACAGCATGGTACGCTGACCCTGAATGTGGCTGGTGATTATTCCTATCAGGCTAATGATGGATTGGATAACAGCGAGCCATTAAGTGATGTATTTGAATATAGAATTCTTGATCAGGATGGTGATCCTTCAACTGCGACACTAACAATCAGTGTTTTTGATGTTTTAACGCCTGATGTGGGAGCCGTTGCAAATGTATCCCTTGATGAAGATGATTTAGTTGTCGGTAGTGACGATGATAAGGAAAGCCTTATTGCAGGCGCTGAAATCCCAATTTCTTTCAATGGAGATGATCCGGGAACTGTGACCCTCGATATTACGGGCTTGCCGGAGATCTTTTCGCGCGGTGAGGCAGTGGAATACAGTGTTGAAACACTGGAGGATGGCGTTACCCAGAGGGTGAGTGCCATCGCGATGCCTGAAGAAGGTTCCCCCCGAACTGTGTTCACTTTGGATTTTGCACCAAACGGGAACGGTGACAATTACGCCTATTCGGCTGAGTTGTTTGATGTCATCGATCATGAAAATGCAGGGGAAGATGCCCTTGAATTTATTTTCGGATTTACAGCTGAAGATCAAGATGCATCAATAAATATTGGAAGCTTCACTTTCTCAATCATTGATGATGTCCCCGCTGCTGTACT
>CAJXWA010000027.1 GCA_913062525.1 uncultured Alphaproteobacteria bacterium
GATAATGTCGGCGCCGTCTTTTGCAGCCTGTTTGGCGGCGGCAACAGATCCGACCTGAACCATTGTCGTGATACCGGCTTCTTTTGCGCGTGGTATAATAGTGGAAAAATCACCCCAAAACAGAGATAGAACTTTAGGTTTTTCTGCGAAAACCACTGAAAGTTGAGCATCGAACCCATCTGGTCCCGGACCCATGGGAACGAGATTTATCCCAAAAGGCGCATCGGTGAGGCTTTTCGTTTGTTGGATCCAGTTTTTGATATCATTGGCGGCCATGCGAATGCCCCCCAAATGACCAAGACCTCCAGCGTTACTGACGGATGCGGCCAATTCAGGCCCTGCGATACCGCCCATTCCCGCTTGAAAAACTGTATTTTCTACGCCGCATAGGTCTTTCAGATCAGCCATTGTCGTTTCCCAAAATATGATTTCCAAAACTGTTGACGCTAGACTAATGGGTAATATATATTAATAAAAATGAAATATATAGATAATTAATATCATAAAATGAGATGTATTATGAGTGTTATGGATCTGCGAGCCCTTGAAATTTTTCAAACTGTTGTCACTGAGGGCAGTGTGTCCAAAGCCGCGGTGAAGTTAAATCGTGTGCAAAGTAATATCAGTACACGTATCAAACAGCTGGAAACTCAAGTCGGTAAGCAATTGTTCTACCGGCAAAACCGGAAACTTACTCTGACCGCTGATGGGGAGTTACTCCTATCATATGCCGATAGGTTAATTGATCTCAGTCTTGAGGCTAAAGACGCGCTCGGAGAAAACTCGCCCAAAGGTGTTTTCCGAATTGGGGCAATGGAAAGCACAGCGGCCGCTCGCCTTCCTGAAATTCTTGCGCTTTATACAACATCCTATCCTGACGTGGAGATTGAGCTGCAAACGGGAACCGCAGGTGCATTGATGCAACGATTGTCCAAAGGTGAAATTGAAGTTGCCTTCATTGCGGAGCCAGTGGTTGGGCAAAACATTCAAACTCAACCAGTTTTTGAAGAAAATCTGGTCCTAATTGCACCGGCATCTTATCCGAAAATCACAGGGTTCGACGCATTGGATGGAAAAACCCTCATCGCTTTTGAGCAAGGCTGTGCATATCGGTCATACCTTGAGGGGTGGCTAAAGGATGCAAATGTGGCGCCTGGAAATGTGCTGTCAGTCAGCTCGTATTTGGCCATATTTGCATGCGTGGCCGCTGGAACTGGTTTCGCTGTGGTGCCACAAACTATCTTAAATATGATCAATAGCACTGCAGAGTTTCAGAAAATTCCGCTGGCGGATGATTTCGCCAAAATTAGAACAATGTTAGCTCATGGAGCAGGGTATTCTTCAGCAAAATTAAATAGCTTTAAGAAGTTTTTACCGAAACTTCCCTCTACCTGACGTGTTGTTAACTGTTTCAATACTCTTGTATGAGATAAATGATATATTGTGTTTGTGTGTTGCGTAAATTAGTTAGTGCCTCATTTTGATGGAGTTTCTATGATAAATTTATGCTCACGGATATCGCTATTTCTTTTGGGACTATTGTTGCTCACACCCACTTTTGCAAGTAGCACCGAAGCGAGCCCCATATATATTGGACTAGATGCAGATATGTCATCTGGTGCAGCCCTGTCGGGACTTTCAATTCAACGAGGAGCTCTCATTGCCATTGATGAGATTAATGCCGCTGGCGGTGTCCTTGGGCGACCGCTTGAGTTGGTCACTCGCGACCACAGAGGCAATCCAGCTCGTGGTAAAGACAATATCATTGAGCTGGCAGAGATTACGGATTTGGTTGCGATTATTGGGGGATTGCACACCCCGGTTGCCATGGCAGAGCTTGAAATTATTCATGAGAAAAAGGTTGTTTATCTAGGTGCTTGGGCAGCTGGGACACCTGTCGTTCGTAACAAATACGATCCCAATTATGTTTTTCGTGTTTCTGTTCGAGATGAGTTTGCGGCCGAATTTTTGCTAAAACAAGCTCAATTGGACAAACACTTGTCCCCCTGCTTGCTTCTTGAAAACACCGGTTGGGGGAGATCCAATAAAAAAGGTTTCGATCAAGCTGCAAAAAAATTGGCCCTAAAAATTGGCGACACCCAATGGTTTAATTGGGGCGTGAAAACTTTTTCGATACCGTTCCAGCAGTTTATGGAAAAGAATTGTGATGTGATTTTACTCGTAGCCAACGCGAATGAGGGGGCGGCAGTAGTCAAATCAATGCTTGCTCTACCCCTGAAACAAAGACTTCCAATCATATCTCATTGGGGAATTACGGGAGGCGATTTTGTCGCTTTAGTTGGTCAGGAATTTCCAGATTTAGAACTCTCTTTTTTACAAACATATTCCTTTTTTAAGCCTACTGAAGAAAAGGTGGTCGCAAAGTTTACCGAGAAGTATTTTCAGAAATTTTCAACGGCAAATAAAATTGAAGATATTGTCGCACCTGTGGGAAGCGCCCATGCCTATGACATCGTTCATTTGCTTTCCAGAGCAATAAAGCAGGCGGGTGTAACGGAGCGCTCTGATATTCGAACGGCCCTGGAAAATCTGGATAGATACGATGGGTTGATCCGGAAATATGATCCCCCGTTCACCAAGAACCGTCATGATGCCTTGGATATTGCTGATTTTACGCTCGCTCGCTTTAATGATGCTGGCGCAATTGTTCCTGTGGAGAGTGATGAATGAGTGTAGTAGGTTTACATAAACCTATAAAGGTAAAATCTAGATCGCTTTTTAAGTTTTTGAATTTAAGCGTTCTTTTACCTGCTGCGATCGTTATGGCAATCGCCTCCATTACCTCTGCGTTTTTAGTTCGTGAGAGAATAGTAGATGATGTGAAGGCCCAACTTTCAAGGCAGGTCTCCCAGTCCACCGAAATTCTGACATTACGGATCGATTTATTAATTCAATCCGTTCAGGTCGTTGCCGAAAATGATATAGTTGTAAATGGGATGATTGATACGGAGAACCGGCAAGGGTATCTCCCAACGTTTTTTCAGTCGTTATACCTATCGGACTCACAAAACGGGTCTATCTTGTTGACCGATTATAAGGGCCGAATAATTGCGAAAAGTAGCAAAGGCACTCTAGGTGGTTTTAAAAAAAATGATAAGTGGCTATCGACTGTTATGGGTGGAGAGGACTATTTATCCATAGATGAGGAGGGACTGATGATTGCAGTCCCCGTAAAATACAATAATCTAACTGAAGGTGCTGTCGTTGCCGTATATCCGCCTCAGGGGTTGCGCGATATTCTGAATTTACCATCCATGATGGAGCTCACGGCGATTCTTAGCTACCCAAGCCACAAGGTGTTGTTTTCGTCAATCCCTTCGATTAATCTAGAGGGCGACACTAGCATCAATGATTTGAAAGCTGATTGGCTCATTGAAAGCAGTACAACGGGAAAATACGAAAACCTTGAAGTTATTGCGGGGTCCCGAAAGGAAGTTGCACTTGCATTGAGTGATCAATCTTCGCAAATATTCGTCGTGACTTCAATTATCTCCATTTTGATCTTGCTCGCGGCAACTATGATGATTATTCGAGCCGTTGCGACACCAGTTAAGGCACTCATAAAAACAGCAAATGACATCGGTAATGATCAGTCATTTAACAAACGAGCCCTTGTTTCGGGACCAACTGAGTTTCAAGACTTGGCGACTACTTTCAACAATATGATTGATCGGGTTGAGAGCACGGCAACATCATTACAGGACAAAATATCACAAACAAAATCCTTATCAGAGAAACTGGAGAACTATCAAAATAGCCTGACCCGCGCTCAAGAGGTTGCGAAAATAGGGTATTGGAGTTTAAATCTCATAACGGGAGAAGAGGAGTGGTCCCCGCATTTATTTCAAATATATGGATTGCCGCAAACGACCACCCCCAGTTATGAGACTTTCAAAAAATGCATTCACCCTGAAGACCGTAGCAAAGTGGTAGAAGAGCAAGAGGCGAGTATAGCCATGGGAATGCCTTTTGTAACAGAGTACCGCCTGCGTCATCCCGGGGGTAAAGTGCTGGATGTTATATGTTATGCCGACTTCAAAGAAAATAAAGAGGGCGCGCTTGAAATTATTGCAGGAATTGTTCAAAACGTGACGCCTCTTCGTAAAGCAGAACGGAAATTGCAAAAATCTCTTAAACAGCTGCACGAAACAAACGATACACTGGAAATTGGTATTCTTGAACGGACTAAAGAGCTCCATATTCAAAAAGAAAAAGCAGAGCATGCAAATCATGTGAAGAGTGAGTTTTTGGCCTCAATGAGTCACGAAATCCGGACGCCTATCGCAGGCGTGATTGGGTTTGCAGACATGTTAATTGAAGACAATCTATCAAAAGAGAGTTTAGAGAAAGTTCAGCATATTAAAGAGGCGGCCCGCTCTTTGCTGAGTATCATCAACGACATTCTGGATATGTCGAAAATGGATGCAGGCAAAATGGAACTGGAGATGTTGGATTTCCATCTACCTTCCCTTATGCAGAGTGTCATTCGCTTGTTTGAAGGGAAGCTTAGAAAAGCAGACACGGTAAGTATTGAGATTAAACTTGCGGACGGTTTACCTCATGACGTTAATGCCGATCCTACTCGGTTGAAGCAAATTCTGGTGAATTTAGTCGGAAACGCGGTCAAGTTTACTCATGAAGGCAATATTCGACTCTCCGCTGAATTGAAGATCAGTGCCTCTGGTCAAGAAAACCTACATTTTTCTATAGAAGATGACGGTATTGGCATGACTGTGGAAACAATGGAGGCAATATTTACAGACTTTAGTCAGGCTGATGCTTCCATCTCCCGAAAATATCACGGAACTGGATTGGGGTTGAGCATTTGTAAAAAACTGACCGAACTCTGCGGTGGTGAAATCAGTGTTTCAAGCGCTCTTGGAGAGGGCAGCAGGTTTGAATTTTCGGTGCCCTACGTTCCGGCTCTAGCCCCCGTAGAGAGGGAGAGTATTGTCGCTGAGACATTGGAATATATGAGTGAAAGATCTTTAAAAATCTTGGTGGCCGAAGATAATGAGATTAATCAAATGATCATTGCAAACGTTATCGAAACACACGGGCATAAATATAAAATCGTGGATAATGGCCTGAAGGCTGTAAATGCTCTTAAAAATAATGATTATGACTTAATTCTTATGGACGTCCGGATGCCTGAAATGAGTGGGCCAGAAGCGACCCGAATTATCCGAAAGATGAAAACGGGCAATTCCTCAATCCCCATTGTCGCTTTGACCGCAGATGCCATAGAGGGGCAAAGGCAAAGCTATTTTGATGCGGGAATGAATGATTGTATCATCAAGCCGTTTGATCGGGGCGATTTGCTGCGCTCCATTAACAAGGTCCTTGGTGAAGAAGTACATGTGCTTGCGCCAAAAGCCGCGCAGGCGGCAGCATTGCCAACTGAGGCCCTAAAAGAAGAGAAAGGTTAGATTGGCACGAATACGCCTATCAATACCTATTCTGAAGAACCAGATCTCCTCAAATTCTGCGGTAATATGGATCAATTGACCAGGATCAATGCGGCAATTTTTATTGCGAACGATTATCATAATCAGTTGCTTTCTGAAAATAGAGGGCGTATAGAGAATGTTATTGATAATCATTCGCAACATTGAAAGAAATTGAAATGCGTATCTTCGCAACTGTTTTGGCTGCATCTGCGGCACTGACTGGTTTGACTGCGGTAACATCTGCTTTTGCCAAGGAAGTTAACTTATATTCTTACCGGCAGGAAAAATTGATTCGCCCAATACTGGATGAGTTTGAAACAGATACTGGCATCAAAGTAAATGTTGTTTTTGCTAAAAAGGGAATGTTGCAGCGGTTGAAATCCGAGGGAATGAATAGCCCTGCGGACGCCATCCTTACTGTGGATATCAGCCGGTTAATGTCCCACAAACAAGCGGGTGTTCTGCAGGCTATTACGTCTGCTAAAATTTCAGACAATATTCCAACTCAGTATCGGGATCCTGCAGGATTCTGGTTCGGCCTTACTGTTCGAAGCCGTGTTGTATTTTATGCAAAAGATCGGGTGAAAGCCTCTGACCTGTCATCTTATGAAGATTTGGCAGATCCAAAATGGAAAGGCCGCATTTGTGTAAGATCTTCAACCAATGCTTATAACCAATCCATGCTTGCCGCGATGGTTGCGCATCTTGGTAGCCCTGCTGCTGAAGAATGGGCGGCCGGCATCAAAGAAAACCTCGCTCGCAAACCGCAAGGCGGCGATAGAGATCAGATTAAAGCTGCAGCGGCTGGTGAATGTGATATCGCAATCGGTAACACATATTATTACGGCAAAATGCAAAATTCAAAAGACACATCCCAAACCAATGCTGCCAAAAAAGTCGCTATGTTCTGGCCAAATCAGAGCGATCGCGGGGCCCACGTAAATATCTCAGGCGTGGCTGTCACCAAAGCGTCGAAAAACAAGGAAAATGCAATCAAACTGATTGAATTTCTGTCCAGCGATAAAGCGCAAAAATTCTATGCCTCTTCAAACTATGAGTATCCGGTGAAAGCGGGCGTAGAGCTCGACGGTACTGTAGCAAGTTGGGGGGAGCACAAGTTTGATACCATTGGCCTTGATAAGGTTGCGGAGCAACAAGTCGAAGCCGTAAAAATATTCGATCGTGTGGGATGGCGCTAAAGTCCGATTCGTCATTGATACTATGAAAAAGAGCCCCGTTTGGGGCTCTTTCTTTTAAGGCAATTTACGGGGTGATTAAGCAAAAGCGGCTTTTAGAGCCTCAACACCTTCTTGAGTGGCAACCTTTGCCGCGTCGATAACGCCGCCGATGTTTATAAAGCCATGGATCATGCCCGGGTAATCCGTATGGGTGATGGTTCCGCCCGCAGCAGTGAGAGCATTAGCATACGCAATACCTTCTTCTTTTAAGGGATCGAAGCCTGCGGTTTGGATAAGGGCTGGCGGTAAATTTGATAAATCTTCTGCGAGAAGCGGAGAGGCGCGCCAGTCATCTTTATCAATATCACTTTTCAGATAGTGGCCTTGGAACCAAGCCATCAAAGAATTGGTTAAGAAATACCCGTCGGCAAAGTCCCTATGTGAAGATGTATCCATGTGCATGTTTGTAGCTGGATATATTAGCCACTGAAAACACGGAGCTTGGATATTTTCGGCGCGAGCCATAAGGCAGATAACAGCACTTAAATTACCGCCGGCACTGTCGCCAGCCACTGCAATCTTAGATGCGTCGCCGCCGAATTCTCCAATATTTTGGCAGGCCCATTTATAAGCTGCGAAGGCATCAATCGGGGCTGCTGGAAAAGGAGCCTCTGGGCCCATACGATAATCAACAGAAACGACGAGGAATTGGCCTTGGTTTGCAATTTGGCGGCACAAGCTGTCGTGGCTGTCTCGGCTACCGATTACCCAGCCACCGCCATGGCAAAACACGACCACGGGCAAATAATCTTTGGCGTCTACTGGTGTGTAGAGGCGAAGTGGGATTTCACCGTTTGGTCCGTCGATGGAAAAATCATCAGTCTTCCCAATGGGGACATCCTTTATGCACAGTTTTTGAGCCCGATCCTCATAGGCTACTTTGGCTTCCTTTGCACTCATGTCTTCTAGCAAAGTGACCTTTGCTTCGATGGCGATATCAAGTACCCATTTGGCTTGTGGATCAAGTGTCATTGTTGCTGCTTTCTTTTAGTTTTTTTTCAACAAAATGTAATCTGTCTTGGCCCCAAAATATATCTTCATCGATCACATAGCTAGGTGCTCCAAAAACACCTCTGTCAATGGCCTCAGTTGTATAGGATTTGTACTGACTTATAAGCTCACTTGAGCTACTTTCTTTGAGAAGACTTTGACCATCGAAGCCGGCGGCGCTGGCTGTTTCGGCAAGCTTTACTGGTGCCGTAATGTCAACTTGGTTCGCCCAAATAGCGGATAGGAACACACCGGCAAGTTTTAGGCTGTCATCCCCCATGTTACGTGCCGCGATCACCATAAGGGCGGCTTCGGTATTTGGGATGGGAAGAAATTCAGGCTTTAACGTCAACGGAAGAGAGAGCTCGTCACGCCAGCGTATCATTTCTTGCATGCGGTAATTTTGGCGTTGGATTGAACGTTTTGGAAGCGGCAGGCCGCCCGTTGCTTCAAATACAATTCCAAAATCGACGGGCTTAAAAATTAATTCAGCTTGGTATTTTTTGGCAAGGGCACAAATTCTCTCGTGGCCCAAATAAGTCCAAGGCGATGCAATCCCTGCGTAGTAGTCAATTGTTATTGTCATGTTTAAGTTCCCCATTTTTGAGGGTAGTTTGGCTGGTTGATCTTGCCTTGTCTACGGTCAAGTTTTAGCTACACGCTATGATTGTGATGTATTACTTTCTTGGGACAGCAGCACTGCTTGTGTTCTGCTCTTTACGCCAAGGGCTCTGAAAATAGCTGTGACATGAACTTTTACTGTGCCTTCTGATAAAGTCAAATTTGCTGCAATATCTCGATTGCTTTGGCCTTGGGACATCAGTGAAAGGACTTCGTTTTGGCGGTTTGTCAGAGCGAGATTACGGGGGGACGTCAATATTTCAGAAGAATTTATTTTCCTAAGGTGCTTGGGAAACGGAAGGTTTTCGCCGCTGACTAGAGTTTGGAAAGCTTGCTTATATTCTGCATTATTCGCAGACTTGAAAATGAAGCCATTGACCTTGTATTCATTCAATCTTTTTAAGGCATCAGGTGTAGACTCATCAATTGCAGCAAGCACGGGTGTTTGGGTTTGTCCGTACCATATATTACGAAGTATGCTTTGTTTGAGGTTCGACAAAATATTTGTGCCTGTAATAATCAAGTCAAATCTTTGATCCGCCATGAGAACTTTCATGTCCGTAAAACTATTTGCTTCACTTGAAATCAGAGAGGAGCCAAAACATTCGTGCAATGTGACTTTTAGTCCTTGCCGAAACAGGTCATGTTTGTCAGCAATTAGAATACGCATATTTTACCGTTTACATACATAGTTGGTTTAGTTCTTATGATATATATATCATTTATAGTTGTGCTTGAACGGTAACGTATTCTTATGCGGGAGGTATACTAGAAAATAAACCAATTTACCCGTTGTCTTAAAATGTATTTAGCATCAACCATTTAGGCGAAAAATGTAAAAATTTAATATATTGATTTTATTCGTAAAATTCGTAAAAAATATCGATTTGTCATCGTTTGAGAAGTTTTTCCATCGATTTTTCTACGGTCAAATTGGGCTCAAAATGATAATATTTTGAAATCCGATTTAGTACTTTAGTTTGATTTTTGAGTGAGAGGAGTTTTCCTCTTTGGATCCCAATCTCTCGTATTTCATCGATGGTGATGTTGAACGCGGTTTTTAAGTAAGAGGGAACAGCTGCCTTTGTCAAAAGATTCTTCAGGCCGACGTTGTTACGCTCGTCAAATAATGACAGAATACGTTTTACAGACGTACCGGATTTTTGAGACAAGCCCTCCGCAAAAAAAAGACAATCTCCCAGAATAAGAGCTCTTAACAGAAGAGTGGAAGTCAGCCTTCCGTCTCCGTTTAATTGGATCGCAGCCTTATGTTTTTCTGCCAAACTCGGTCTTTCAAGCAACAGGTTGGCTAGTGTTTGCTCCTTCTGATTGTCAAGCCTTTGGTCTGCAATGATATGAGGGACACCTTTCTCTTTTAGAAGGTATTCTTTCTGTACGTTGGGCACATTTTGATAGAGTTGAACGAGAATTTCTTCGGGTAGATCCAGGCGATTAGTAATGAGTTTAGAAATCTCTGGATGCGCAAAATGTCGGCGAAAGATGTGTTTGAAACTCTCTTTCGAAATGACTGCACTTGGGTTTTTAAGACAAGTTTTGGCGATCCCTACTGTGGAATATTGAGCGATATAGTTTGTGGCTATAAGAGAAAGGTTTTTGCGTGCCGCGATTGCGGTGTGTTTATTTTCATTGGAGCAGGATAAAATCTCCACCAAATCCCATTCATCAAGTGCAAAGGATGTTTTTAAGATGGGGAGGGCAATTTGATCAGAATCCATAGCGAGCTGAAAGGCAATATCTCGAGCTAGATGAGGGCAAGTCTGTAGATGATTAGAAATGGCTAATCTGACATCTGTATCCACATCATTGATCAGTAGTTTGATAAGATCTTCTGCTGACTTATGGTCATCAGAACTTAGCGTTCCAGCGGCATAATCTCGCGCAACACTGTGGACGGCCTCAAGGCGATCGCTTAATGCCATGCTTGGCAGCAGGGTTGCTATTTCTCTGGGACAATGGGTTGTCTGATATATCATTTGCGCCCGTTCGATTTTACTTTATGTTAGGTTAATGCTAATATAAAGTGTGCGGATAAAAAATCCGTTAACAAGCAGTGCGGGTTTATTTACCTAATTTAGATCACGTCAAACTAAGGGAAGAGTGCCATGTCAGGTCATTCCCTTTAAGTCTTGAAATTGCCGGACAGCGAAAGAATCTGTCATTCCTGAAACAAAATCTGTGATATCCAGCAACCAATCATAGAGTGGCTTTTCGGTTTCAACGGCCCCTGGGAAGAGGTTCATGACAACCTGAGATCTCGGTGAAGGTTCGGTCCCGTCTTGGCGATGCTGTTCCCATTCTTGATTGGCAGTGAAGAAAACATCGAGCATGGTTGTGAGGATTTCAGATCCTCTAAGTTCGGCCTGAATGCGTTCGGTATGTTTAAATATGTGCTTCCGGCAAAGGTCCTCAATCTCCTTTAAATACGGAGCATTCCTTGAGTGACGCAATAGATCACCTTTATAGGTGCCTTCTAGAATTTGGCGTTCATTATCTGCAAAAATAATGGAGACTTCGCCGATTAACTGACCGATACATTTCGCCCGCAAGTAAGATATTTTTTCTGACTTCTCTGTGAATTCAGCATACCTTTGAGGCGGTTTGCCGAGCATACGAAGCATTAAATCTTCGGTTTCAGCAAATTCAAGGCGTCCAAGTTTGAAGCCATCTTCAATATCCACAACAGAATAACAAATGTCATCTGCAGCTTCCACAAGATAGGCAAGAGGATGCCTGCACCAATAATTTTCGTGATTTCGTTGAATGAGACCAAGGTCTGTTGCGATTGTCTGAAAATTTTCAATTTCAGACTGCATAATTCCGAATTTTTTGCCGCCTTGATCGCCGTCAACCGGTTGCGTGGTGACCGACGTGCGGGGATATTTCATAAACGTACCGAGGGTGGCGTGGGTTAATCTCAATCCCCCATTATTGCGCCAGTTCTGGAGTTTAGTAAGAACTCGAAATCCTTGGGCGTTGCCTTCAAAGTTCAGAAAGTCCATTTGCTGGCTCGGAGATAGCGGCGAGAGTAAGTTTTCAGCCATGGGGCCTGTCTTGAACCAGTGCCGGATCGTATCTTCACCGAAATGACCGAAAGGCGGATTGCCGATATCATGAGCGAGACAGGCAGCTGAGACAATATGACCAAATTCAGCGGCGCTGAAGTTCCCTTTTTTTAAATGTCGGTCCATGACCATTTGACCAGCATTGGCGCCCAGAGATCTGCCGACAGAGGCAACCTCCATGGAGTGAGTAAGGCGCGTTCGAACATAGTCACTTTCTGTGAGCGAGTGGACTTGTGTTTTATCTTGCAAGCGCCGAAATGCGGAGGAAAAGACGATGCGGTCCTGGTCTTTATGAAAGGGGCTGCGTGACGTAGAAATAGGCTCGGTATTTGATTGTCCGAAGCGCTTAGTCGACAGTAATCTATTCCAGTCCATCATATCGAAATTATGTCCCTATTTCCAAAATATCGTGCGCAATCTGATCAACAACCATACAAGTGGTACCTTAAGATTACTCTTAAAGTGAATTGCTTTCCAATCCATTATGATTCGGTTTCACGCGTAAAAAGGAAATGTTTTGTGGTAATTTAGCGACCCCAACCAGGATATGTGACAACAAGGTCAGCCACAAGATCGCGATTATTTGCGTCCATTGAATGAATAAGTTTACCCAGACTCCCGAGCCCTTCGTTAAAAATTCGATCGGCTTCCTGCCCATCCCACAACGCTATAAGAAGCATTAACATGCGCCTTTGAGCATGAGAAAGCTTTAAGCCACCTGCAGATACTATGTCATTTTCGATCTCAATAACGATTGGTTGAAGCTCAAAATGATTATTTAGCTTGTCAAAGGTACCTCCTTTAGGCGAAAAATAACGTTCGAGCTGATTGTATAGAATTGCTTCTTTAACCAATTTTGTGAAATCTTCGTTGAACATGGACTGTGACCTTAGGGAAATGGTGATTTTTATTTAGTGTTAGAAAAGATAACTTGATAAGTCATGAGTGAAAAGCGCGCACTAATAATTGACGACGAAAAAATGTTTGCGGATTTTGTCAGGCAGGTTGCCGAAGGCATGGGCTTCGAAGTTCGTGTAACCGATCAGGCTGATACTTTTAAGCAAACATTCAAAGAGTTCGATCCAACCGTGATTATCCTTGATATGGTAATGCCAGGTGTGGAAGGGATTGAATTGGTGAATTGGTTGGCCGATGAAGGCTGCTCTGCCCGAATTATGGTTGTTACAGGTTATAATCCCCATTATGTGGATTTTGCCAAAACCATCGGTAGCGCAAAAGGATTGTCTTCTGTGCAAAGTTACACCAAACCTATTAGCCTTGCGGATTTACGCAAAGCTCTTTCCTGATTTTCTAAGTCGGACTATTGCATCACAGGCCAAGCTGTGGAATTATCATCTTAATATTGCGTCCAGAAAACGGGACCCAATGTTCTCAGGGCAGGGTGAAAGTCCCTACCGGCGGTAAGAACAAAGGTGTTTAAGCCCGCGAGCGCTTGTAGAAATGCAAGGTCAGCAGATTTGGTGAGATTCCAAGGCCGACGGTCATAGTCCGGATGGAAGAGAACATAACGTGAGCTGCAATGGGTGTATCCGCCCGTGCGCGGTTTTTCGTTCTTGCCTTGAGTTTTTGATGTTATTTGAAAACAAGGCACATAAAATTATGAAAAATAAACAAAAAACGACCAGTGTCCTTTCTCAGGTCAAAAGCTCATCTCGCAAAATAGCTGTTATTCAAGCCAACTGGCATATTGATATTGTCGCGCAAGCGACAACATCCTTCTCCGATGAATTGGTAACGGCTGGCATAAATCGAGATAATATTATTGTTTTTGATGTACCGGGAAGTCTGGAAGTTCCTTTGCTCGCTCAGAAAATTGCCGCCACTGGGGCATATGATCTGATTATGGCAACTGGTTTGATTGTTGACGGTGGAATTTATCGTCATGACTTTGTTGCCGCAACAGTTCTGGAGGGCATGATGCGTGTCCAGCTAGACAGCGGTGTTCCTGTTCTATCGGTCGTTTTAACGCCTCATAACTTCCAAGAAGTGCCAGCACATATGGATTTCTATAGAGATCACTTTGTCCTCAAAGGACGGGAAGCGGCAGGGGCAGCTCTTCAAACATTGGAGAATATGTCCCTGTTTGAAGAACAGAAAAAAATGGCGTCTTAACAGAAACGCTATCCGAGAAAAATCGGCGGTACGGCATTATTTCGTACCGCCTAATTTCTAGACTATGCGGCTTTCACGGCCTTCCCAGTATTTATCCCGTAGTAACCGTTTGTACAGCTTACCTGTTGGATGCCGGGGGAGTTCGGCCATAAATTCTACAGATTTAGGGCACTTAACCCGACTGATATTCTCTTTGCAGAAATTTATAATCTCGTCAGCAAACGCAGAGCTAGCAAGTGCCATATCTACAGGTTGCACGACGGCTTTGACTTCTTCGCCAAAATCATCATTGGGAACACCAAATACGGCTACGTCATATATTTTTGGATGCGAAATAAGCAGATCTTCGATTTCTTGGGGATAGATATTCACTCCTCCAGAAATGATCATGAAGCTTTTCCTGTCCGTCAGGTATAGATAGCCTTCCTCGTCCATGTAGCCAACATCACCAAGAGTGCTCCAGCCTTTGTCGTTATAGCTCTCAGCGGTGCGTTCTGGGTCGTTGTGGTAGATAAAATCTTTGCTGTCTGAAAAATAGATTGTGCCAGTTTCGCCAACAGGCAATTCTTCTCCCGCGTCACCTACAATATGCAGATTACCAATAACAGCTTTTCCAACGGTTCCAGGATGCTCGAGCCATTCTTCCGGGCCAGTTGTGCAGTAGCCGTTCCCTTCCGTGCCGCCGTAATATTCATGTAAAATGGGGCCCCACCAGCTAAACATCTGTTTTTTTACTTCCAATGGGCAAGGAGCTGCCGCATGGATCGCAAGGCGAAGTGAACTGACATCATAATTAAGCCGTACCGCGTCAGGTAACTTCAACATGCGGATGAACATTGTCGGAACAAGTTGGCTGTGAGTGATTTTAAATTTTTCAACGAGTCGCAGATAATCTTCAGCGTCAAAATTTTCCATAACGACGCAGGTGCCGCCAAAACGTTGGACGCGCATATTATACCGAAGCGGCGCCGCATGATAGAGCGGTGCGGGGGACAGGTAGGTGACATCGCTATCGAAGCCATAGAGGTTCTGTAGCACATTATACAAATTGTCTTCGGTGTCTATGGGAAGGCCAACCTCCGTTGGTTTTACGCCCTTAGGTTTACCTGTAGTTCCAGAAGAATACAGCATATCAGCGCCTTCACATTCATCTGCAAGTGGGGCGCTTGGAAAAGGCTCAATCATATCTTCGTAAGACCGGTAACCTCGTATGGTACCGTTCATCATAAGCTTGGTTTTTACGTTAGGGATTTTCGAGGAAACCCCTTCTGCGATATCTTTCTTGGCATGTGAGGTGATAAACAGCTCGGCCCCACAGTCATTGAGGATATACGCGGCCTCGTCTGGGGATAAGCGGGAGGAGATGGCGGTAAAATATAGGCCCGCGCGCTGGGCACCCCAGCAAACCTCATGGAATTTATCATTGTTTTCGAGAAGAAATGCAATGTGATCACCAATTTGCAGACCCATGCTTCTGAAATATTGGGCAAGCTTGTTGGATCGCTCGTTGAGCTCTTTATAAGTGATAGTCTTGCCAGTATCGGCCATGATGACGGCAGCTTTATCCGGATGTGAAATCGCAAAATCTCGAATATGCACTTATATCTCCCTCTGCCGCTTTTGTCGGCTTCCTGTTCACTTATTTTGTGGAATTACAATCGAAGGTTTGGATAGCAACGGATCAGCCGCAAAACAGCGAGATCCGTTGCATATTTCAGATAAAGGCTCAGTCTTTTTGATTTTCATCGAGAGCCCAAATGATGTCTTTAATAGGATTTGGGGAGACCCAAAGCCTTTTCAGCAATATAGCAGAGAATGAGTTGCGGGCTGATCGGTGCAATCCGGCAGATCATGACCTCTCGCATCAGACGTTCAACCGTGAACTCTTTTGCATACCCCACACCGCCGTGCGTCAGTACAGCCTGCTGGCAAGCTTTAAACCCAGCTTCTCCACCCATATATTTGGCACCATTGGCGTAAGTTCCGCAATCCTGACCTGAGTCATAAAGAGACGCACCCTTCATCGCCATGAGCATGGCAGCCTCAAGCTCCATCCAGCTTTCTGCAAGCGGATGTTGGATGGATTGGTTCATTCCGATAGGGCGCCCAAAAACTTCCCGATCGTTTGCATATTTTGTCGCACGTGCTAGGGCGTTCATACCAATGCCTGTGGCTTCAGCGCCAATGAGGATGCGTTCTGGGTTTAAGCTATGGAGGAGGTAGTAAAAACCCTTACCTTCTTCGCCAACCAAGTCTTCTTCTGGGATGGGTAAGTCATTGATGAAAACTTCGTTTGAATCAACGCATTTGCGGCCCATTTTCTCAATGAGGCGAACATCGCAATAGTCGTGGTCCAAGTCTGTATAGAATAAGGACAAACCATCCGTTGGTTTTTTGCACTCTTCGATGGGCGTTGTGCGCACGAGTAGCATAATTTTATGGGCTTCTTGAGCTGTGGTTGTCCACATCTTCTGGCCGTTAGCGATATAGTGTTTTCCCTTTTTGACCGCTTTTGTCTGAAGGGCGGATGTGTTCAATCCTGAATTCGGCTCTGTTACACCGAAGCTGGTTTTCACATCTCCGTTGACAAGAGGAGGAAGCCAACGCTGCTTTTGCTCTTCTGTGCCGAATAGAACGATTGGATGCGGCCCGAATATATTAATATGGATTGCGGATGCGGCAGACATACCACCGGAAGATTTAGCAACCTCGTGCATCATCAGTGCGGCTTCAGTTACGCCAAGGTTTGCGCCGCCATATTCTTCAGGCATCGTTATACCAAGCCATCCCGCATCGGCCATTGCCCGGTGAAAATCATGGGGGAACTCGCCAGTTCTGTCGCGATCATGCCAATATTCGTCATCAAATTTGGCGCAAAGGGCGGCCACATTGTCACGAATTGCTTCTTGCTCTTCAGTTAAAGAAAAGTCCATCTCATTACCTTTTTATTATTGTTTTTTATGATCGCAAGACTGCACGAATTTGAGTGTAAATTCAAGGGTCGCATAGTTACTTTATTCATTTTTACGTAATTAATCTTGATATACGAAAAAAGCCCGCGAACGTCGCGGGCTTTTAAATAGGTAACTGATTATTGAATTGAGTAGTTAATTCAGCATCTGTTGAGGCAACCAAAGGATCAGCGCTGGGAATGCGATGAACAGTGCGACTGTCAAAACATCGGCAATGAAGAATGGTCCAATTCCTCGGAACACGTCCATAAGCGGTATATCCGGCCTAACCCCGTTGACCACATAACAGTTCAATCCAATAGGTGGTGTGATCAGGCAAATTTCCACCATCTTAACAACAATGATACCAAACCAGATCGGATCATAACCCAGGCCAATAACCGCAGGATACACAACAGGTAACGTCAATAGAAGCATACCAATGGCATCCATAAACATTCCAAGAACAGCGTACCCACACAAGATCAGAACAATGATCACTGTTGGCGGGAAGGGAAGACCCAAAATCCATTCAGCAAATGCTTCAGGAAGTCCTGAGAAGCCTAAGAAACGTACAAATACCAAAACGCCCCAAATGATGGAGAAAATCATCACGGTTAGCTTAGCAGTTTCAAAAAGAGCTTCTTTTAACGCTTTAGCTCTCATGCCATGGAAGAGGGCGATGATGAAGACCACAAACGCGCCAAGCGCACCAGCTTCTGTCGGTGTTGCCCAACCGCCATAAATGGCGCTAAAGATAATGCCGATAACAGCAACGATTGGCAAAGTGCCGGGCAGGGATTTGATCCTGTCCATGTGGGTGTAACCACGAACCGAGGGACCAAGTTCAGGATTGAGATAGGCCCGGCCCATAATGATAAATGCGTAAATTAACGCAGACACGATACCGGGAATGAAGCCAGCAAGTAGCAAAGCTCCCACCGATTGTTCAACGATAATGGCATAAATCACCAAAATGGCGCTTGGCGGGATAAGGGATGCGAGCGTTCCGCCTGCGGCAACCACACCTGCAGCCAAACGTCTGTCATATCCAGCGTTGAGCATTTCAGGAATAGCGACCCGGCTGAATACAGCGGCTGTTGCAGTACTTGCGCCCGATACGGCAGCAAAACCACCCGCGGCAAATACGGTTGCAACGGCAAGCCCGCCTGGAACCCAACCAATCCATTTCTTGGCTGCATCAAACGCGGCAGTTGTAATGCCCGCATGAAACGCCAAATACCCGATCAAGATAAACATGGGAAGGACGCTTAAGGAATAAAGCGTTGATTTTGAATGGGGGATTGTACCGACAATACCGGTGCCGGCGTCCCAACCAATGATAGAGACAATGCCAATCATACCAACGAGAGTGGCCGCGATATAGACGCGAACACCCAGGAATACCATGACCAAAAGGGCGCCCATACCGATCATACCCGATACTAGAGGATCTAGTTCCATTATGCGTCTCCTCCAGTTGATTTGGATTTTTTACTGTAGCTTTGATCGAATTTGGCGTTGGCAGCAGCTTCTTGGCCGAGGGCATCAGCAATCTCGTGGCGGGCTTGTTCTTCCACATCTTCGATGACGGGGACAGCGACGACGCTTGCTTCAGGATTTAGAACTAGTCTTATGAAACCAACGAATTGGATGCCGAACCGGACCCACAGGATCGAGAAGGCGAAGGGGATGATTAATTTAGCAGGCCAAATTGGAAGTTGGATATCAATCGTAGAATCGCCAAGTTCCCAAGCCCGCATAAAGTGAAGCCAGCTTTTTTGAATTAGAACAGTGATGACCAAAAATCCGACTAAGGTTGCCAGTGCTTCAAAGAAATAGAGTATACGGCCTCGAAATTTCGCCATGAGCAAGTCCATGCGCACATGACCACCAAGGCGCTGGCAGTATGAGATGCCAAAAAAGGCAAAAACCACCATGCTTTGTTCAATAAAATCAATATAGCCGGGGATGGGCATGTTAAAAAATTTACGCCCAAAGACTTGCGACACGCCAAATAGCATGACTGCAAAAATAGCGATTGCGGAAAACCCGTTGAGAAAATCTTCTATTCGGGCATACCAACGATCAAACGCGACCAAAACCCTTGTCGGGCGGTCGGTTGATGGAGCCGTTTGAGGTGTCATTTACTTACCTTTATTTTAATAAAGCTGCTTGTTTTTATTATTTTTTTGAGCTTATGGCTGCACTAAAAAAGGGCCGGTAGCAATTACGCATACCGGCCCCTTCAAGTTACGTCATAATTACTGGTTAGCAGTCGTCATGATGAGATCAAGCAATTCTTTGCCTGGAAGTTTTTGCTCTTCCATGCTTTTAAGCCAATCATCCCATACTGGTTGCGCGCCGGCTTTACGGAATGCAGCGAGTTCAGCATCTGAATATTTGATGGCGATCAGGCCTTGTTTCTCCATCATTGGAAGATTCTTGGCATCAGCAGTCTCATACGCTGAAATCAAAGCATCGTAAGCTGGAACTTTTGCGTCTTTAAGTAGGGCTTGGTACTGTGCTGGAAGTTTGTTCCATGCTGGAACATTTACAACAACTGGGCAGTTTACAGCGCCTGGAGACATGTTAGCAGTGTACCATTTACCAACTTCAGTAAGTTTGTAGGCAACATGGGCGTAAGTGAACGGGAATGACGCCGCTTCTACAGTGCCGCGTTCGAGAGCAGTATATGTTTCTGCTGCAACAACTGTTGTTGGAATTGCGCCAAGTTTCGTCATGGCTTTACCAATTCCGCCTACAGCACGGACGCGTTTGCCTTTCCAGTCAGCCAAAGTCAATGGTGGTTTGCCGACGCCTGTAAATTCATATTGCGGAAGCAAAGAACTCATCAGCAAATAAGCATCCCAACGCGCTAAATCTTTAACAACGGCTGGATGTTGGTAATAAGCATCATGCACTTTTGCCTGAACACGAAGGTTCGGGAAAGGCAAGAATGGCAGATCAAGGCCTGTCAAAGTTGGGTTTTTAGCTGGATGATATGGTGAGCAGAACATGGCCATCTGGAAGGCGCCAAGTTTGATGCCATCTAGGTTTTCTCTAGATTTTGAAAGAGCGCCACCATAATGGATTTTGATTTTGAATTTACCGCCAGTGCGTTCGTCTGCAATATCGCGTAATGTTTCGATACCAGCAGTAAATGCGCGGGGTTTGCCCCAAACTGACAAGTTCCACTTAACTTTAGGTCCGTCAACCATCTCTGCAGCAGATGCGCCAAAGGCAAATCCGGCTACAGTAGAGACTGCCGCAACAGATAAGAGTGTTTTTTAAAGCATTTAGTTCTACTCCCTGAAAATTTTGATCTCGTATTTAGGGTGTTTTCGCCTGAAATCCCTGTGTTACGCTGGGTAAATTATATGATTTTTAGAGCGTTTACGGCATCAGCTTTGTTGAATATTATGGGCCAATGAAACCAACTAGACCTTCCCTACTTATAATCGGTCACGGCTCATCTTCCTCCAAGGAAGCTGAAGACGCTGTTCTGGCCCACGCTCTCACCCTTCGGCAAAGCAACCGTTTTGGTAATGTGCTCACCTATTTTTTGACTGAAGGTGCGACGCTTCCCGTGTTGCCAGAAGGCGAAGTTTTCATATTGCCATTTTTCATGAGCGATGGGTTCTTCGTCCAAGAGAAAATTCCATCACTCTTTAATTTGGAAGAATTCGAACGCCATGAAAAGAATAGATCAATTTATCAATGCGATGCGTTGGGGGTTGATCCGGAACTGTCCACTGTCCTAAAGGCAATGGCCAGTGAGGCTAGTGTGAAAATCAGCAAAAATACTGCTGAGGTCTCTCTGGTTTTAGTCGCACATGGATCAAGTAAAAGTGCGGCATCGGCTGATGCTACGCAACTTCAAGCCCAAACCCTTCGTCAGACGACTAACTTTCGCTCCATCTCCACTGCGTTTCTTGAAGAAACTCCCTCTATCGGTGACGAATTAAACCGGCTTCTAGAAACCAAGGAAAATGTTGTTTGTCTTGGATTGTTTGCAGCCGACGGCCCTCATGGCGGAGATGATGTGCCAAACGCTATTGAGGAAACTCTTGAGACACGGGCTGGAGATGAAGGCGCAATTGTCTATTACGCTGGAGTTGCGGGGACGCGGCCGGAAATCGTTCGATTGATTCAAAATAGCATCTCGCGCAAGGCTGAAAATCTTAAAATTGACTGATATGTGTCCAATTATAGAGCTTTTTTGACGAAAATAGCGAAATTAGGAAAAATATGTCGGAATTGTTTGAGGTTTCTGACTAATTTCTGTATTGCAAGAGGCTACTGAAAAAATGAGGTCCACGCTGGATGAACGATCGCAAACCGCAAAAAGCTGCCCGCAAGAAAATTGCGGCTACTGTAAAATTTTTCGATGAGGCCAAAGGTTTTGGTTTTGTCTCTCCCGATGATGGCTCCCCGGATGCCTTTGTCCATATTTCTATCTTGCAAGATACCTCCTACACTGAGTTGGCGGAAGGTACGCGGATTGTTTGCGATTTAGCTGATGGCGATCGTGGCCCGCAGGTCATTGCTCTGCATGAACCTGAAGATGGTGAAGTTGCAGCTCCTGTTGGAGTGGCTCAGGAAATTGAAGGCGTTGTTACGACGTTTGTTCCTGAACACAAATACGGCTTTGTGGCTCCTGATGGCGGCGGCAAGGAAGTTTTCTTGCATATAAAAATGCTGGAACGCTCCGAAGTGGACATGGAAAAATTTGGCGTTGATGCTCGGGTGCGCTGCGTTGTTCGGCGCGGTCTAAAAGGCCCTATTGCTGACAGTCTTGAGTTACTCTAAATAATTGGTGCCGATCACATGACACGTACAGAATCCCTACGGGTACAGCGCTATTTGCGTGAAAAATTTGGAAATGAAACGTTTCTGGTAAAAGAACGCCGCCCTTCTGATGGAACTGCTGAAGTTCTCATTGGCGAAGAGTTTATGGGTGTTGTTTATCGGGATGAAGATGAAGGTGAAGTTTCGTTCGCTTTTCATATGACTATTCTGGATATGGATTTACCAGAAATGTCCTAAAGAATTTTCTATTTTCAAAAAGCCCAGCCTGAAAATGGCTGGGCTTTTTGTGTTTTTAACCTTTGTTTGTTATAAATCATGGATGCCTGTCCCTAATTTACTGATCAGATTTGGTGTTTTTGCGTCAGCCATGCTTTGGGCTACGTCGGCTATAACTGCCTCGGCAGAGATGACAGAGCTGGTTGTGACGGGCGATCCGGGTCAATTGTTTTCAGGGGATTGCTATCTTTCAGAGCTGAACAGACCCTTGAAACGACACCGTATAAAGGGCCGCGTTCCAGCCCACTATTTATTTCCGGCGACGGCGTTTCGCTGCAACCTAGAAAAAAAATCAGCCAAAGGGCAGCTGATAGCGACCGTTATCCGCAAAGGCAAAAAAGAGTATGCCCAAAAGAGCCGATACCCTTTGAAGTGGGTTGTTGTTCAGAGCTCGGGGCCCTGGGGCCGGGCCGGTGGTGGGACTTTTGCTGCGCGCCCGATCTTGAAATAAGCTTACGAGCCGACACAATTTTCATATTCAAATTGAACCGTAGCATGTCCAACCTGAAATTCATCTTGGAGGTAAGCGTTAATTTCATCCAGAAGCGGTTGGATCGGTGTTTCTTCGTCAATTCTCACATGTACAGTAACAATGGTTTTCTCTGCGGTTAGGGACCATCCATGTATATGATGTGCATCCAGAATTTGAGGAAATTTCTCGGTGAGTTTAGATTTCACAAGTTCCAAATCCAAATGATCAGGTGTGCCCTCTAATAGGATGTGGCCAGATCTTTTAATAATCCCATATCCGCTCTTAAGGACAATGCAGGCTACTAATATTGACAAAATTGGATCGGCCGCGGTCCAGCCAGTGAACATAATAATGAGAGCAGCGGCTATAGCCGCAACAGAGCCCAAAAGATCACCTAGAACATGGAGTAAGGCCCCCTGCATATTAACATTGTGACTATCCCCCCGGTGCAGGACCAAGAACCCGATAATATTGACGAGAAGACCTACTATAGCAACGACCAACATGGGGGTGCTGAGAACTTCTGCTGGATTGAAAAGTCGGTTAATCGCCTCGATGGTTATCCATGCAGCGATAAAGAAAAGGGTCAATCCGTTGGTAAAGGCTGCGAGGATTTGAAACCGGTGATAGCCATAGGTCCGTTTTCCATCCGCAGGTTTTTTACTTAACCGAAACCCAAACCATGCCAGACCTAGGGCCGCAGTGTCGGACAACATATGTCCCGAGTCTGCGATAAGTGCTAAGGATCCTGAGAAAAGTCCGCCAATGACCTGCAAGATCATGTAGCCGCCAGTTAGCCACATGACCCAAAAAATACGGCGTTCGCTATCCTCTGTCACCTCCGGCACATGATCATGATGTCCGTGATGATGATGGTCGTGTCCGTCATGGTTATGATGATGCTCATGATCTGGCGGTTTCGTTGGATTGGACACTGGAACTGCCTTTATCAAATAGGGGAGCAGGTGAAATCATAGTGGTTGATTTATATTCTGTAGCAAATGTAACGGGCAGGTTCGTATCGTCAAGAGGCCGGCGTTCAATTTGTCTCGATTCGCTTGAAGAAATCAAAATGTTTAGTCTTGATGGATCAACAATTCAGGTGGGTTGATGTTTACCTATGGTTGCTTCTGGTGTTCTAAATACTCCTTTAAGGGTATGGGTGTGTTCTAAATGCAATATTTTTATCACTGTTCGTTGAATTATAATTCTGCTAACTTACTTTGCTGATAACGGTTGTAGACTTAGTCGTAGTAGTAAACTGAATAAGATATTGTGTTGCTAACCTGCCTGCTTTGTTATTCACAGTGAAATTAAACAAAAATGGCTTAAGCTCTGTTTGAGTTTTTCTTGCTCAAAATTAGGGGAGAGATATGAAAAAAGTAATTACTTTTGCTGTTCTTGGTGTAGCGTCTGTTACGCTTGCAGCTTGTGGCGGAAAATTAGGTGAAGCCGAAATGATGAGCGCTTCTGGTTCTGCGTTCAGTCAGGCGCTTTATAATGACTATATTGCCCTATCTAAAGGCGAATATGGTGAAGGCGATTACACCGACGCCGACAGATTTGCCGTCAAAGCGATGACAGCAGCGTCTGGCGACGATGTTGGTCCATACAATCCAGGTGAGTGGTCAATTCCGGCTGATCGTGTTGCTGTAATGACTGGCGCACATGGACGTCTTGTTGCTGCACTTAACGGTACAGGAAAAGATAAAGCCACGACACAGCTTGCTCGTGCGCAAACCAGTTTTGATTGCTGGGTTCAGGAACAGGAAGAAAACTTCCAACCTGCACATATCGCAGCTTGCCGTGATGCGTTTATTGCAGCCATGAACGATGTGGATAAAATGACAATGGTAGCAAAAGCGGCACCTGCTCCGGCGCCAGCACCTGCTCCAAAACCAATGATGGCAGAAGCTAAGACTTGGGAAGTTCTCTTCAATTTCGACAGCACTACTATGTTGCCTGGATCTGAAGGTAAAATTAAAGAAGCGACTGCTTATGTTGCGAACTTTAAACGCCCTCGCGTAACCATCGCTGGCTATACAGATTCATCTGGCTCTGCTGAGTACAATGCAACTCTTTCCGAACTTCGGACTGAAGCGGTTACAAACTTGGCAGTGGACAACGGTCTTGATCCGAAAAATGTAATTTTGCGGAGCTACGGTGAAGATCGCTTGAGCGTTCCAACTAAAGACGGTGTTAAAAACCAGTCTAACCGTCGCGCGACGATTACTGTTGAAAGCAAGTAAATTTATCTGAAGTGGAGAGGTTCGTCTCTCCACCTTTGATGAAAGGTGAGTTTTAAATGAAAAAGACCACTAAGGTATTTTTATCTGTTCTGTCAGTCGCGTCTTTATCACTCTTCCTTGGAGCTTGCTCTCCGGAAGTCGGAAGTAAAGAATGGTGCGAAGATATGAAGGGTAAGGACAAGGCAAATTGGACCGCGAACGAAGCGGCAGATTTCGCCAAGAATTGCCTCCTCTAAAGAATATAAATTGAAGACCGTTCCGTAAGGGCGGTCTTCTTTTTTATTCCGACTCCAAAAAAATGGTGACCCCGACAGGACTTGAACCTGTTACCTCCAGATTAGGAATCTGGCGCTCTATCCTGATGAGCTACGGGGCCTTGATTATGTTCAATCTATTCTTTCATGGATAATTGAATAAATAATTTCCATTCTTATTCGGTTTTTTTATGGCGACCAAGTGAATTGTAACATTCCCCAAATTAATCCATAGGTTTTGGAGAGAGTTTTTACTGGTGTTTAAAAATTAGGCTAATTTTTATCAATTTTCTTTAAGCTGCTGCCCAATCTCATTGAGAAGTCGGAGAGATTGGATGTTTAATTGGAAAGCAAGTATTTTCAGTCCCATTATTTGGTCTATTCCCATCGTGGTGGGCGTTGCCATAATTGGCGCTTGGTTTATCATCTCATTGATTGTTGAAGATAACGCCAAACAAGAGGCTGAACGATCATCTATCGAAATGGTTAGCCAATTTAAAACACTCCGCGGATATTATACAAAAAACGTTATCAAAAAAGTGTTAGCTAACAGCGATATAAAGCCATCTACGGATCACGCTAAGACTGAAAACTCTATTCCTCTTCCGGCCACTCTTATCCTTGATTTAAGTGAGTTGTTAAAGGAACTCGATACAACTATTTCCCTTTACAGCGCCTATCCATTTCCCGGGCGAAGCTCTCGAGTATTAGACGATTTCCAAAAAGAGGCCTGGACGTTTTTGAATGAGAACCCAAAAGGTGTTTTTACGCGTGAAACTCTAGTGGATGGCAAAAGAACGTTGCGTGTGGCTTCTGCGGATACCATGGTCGCGCAAGGATGTGTGAATTGTCATAATTCACGCGCAGATACTCCAAAAGACGAGTGGAAATTAGGGGATGTTCGGGGTGTCTTAGAGGTTAGTAAGAATATTGAACCACAAATCGTTAGTGGGCAAAAATTAGGAAACCTAATTGTTTTCATGCTGCTAGTCATTGGGGTTATTCTTGTTGGCGTATCAGCGTTCATTTCGCGCCGCGCTGCAGGCATGGTTGGGAATATAACTGATGCAATGTCAGCGTTGTCTGATGAAGGTACTAACAGCGAGAGCGTTATCATTGAGGGATCAGAACGGCCTGATGAAATAAGCAGTCAGGTCGCGCAATCTGCAACAATCACCAATCAAGCAGTGGAAGAGGCCCAAAAAGCCAATGTACTCATCAAGGGATTAGATACGGGAGCGCAAAATATCGGAGAAGTTATTTTACTGATTAAGGATATTGCGGAACAAACTAACTTGCTGGCTTTAAATGCAACCATCGAAGCGGCACGCGCTGGTGACGCGGGTAAAGGATTTGCTGTTGTGGCTTCTGAAGTGAAAAATCTTGCAAATCAGACTGCGAAAGCAACAGAACAGATTAATGTACAAATAACAGAAGTGCAGAACGCCACTAATAACGCTGTGGAAGCAGTGAAGGGAATTTCTGAGACCATTGAAAAGGGGAACGAAATTGCGACAGCGATTTCTTCTGCAGTTGAAGAGCAAGGAGCGGCGACGCAGGAGATTTCTAGTAATGTTCAGAAGGCATTTATAGGTACTCAGAGAGTGTCTGAATCAATTGGTTCTGTAACTGATGCAGCGGCGGAATCGGATGGCGCCTCAAATGATGTGTTGTCGGCGTCACACGAATTGTCAGAGCAAGCCGAAACTCTCCGCCGCCAAGTGTTGACATTTGTTCAAGATGTACGATGTGGTTAGGGTCGGAAACGTGAGGAATTAATGGATTCTAGCGTTTCGAGATGTAATAGTATTTTTTCAAGTCTATTTGTAGTGAGTTTGTAACGGTGCGCACAAAAAAATCAACTCGTCCCATTTGAAGGAGTAGCTGTGATGGCGGTCACTTCAAATTTGGGTAACCGACCAGCTAAAACATGCTGTGTCTTGGAAAGGTCCGAGGCCTTAGTTATTCCCTCACAGAGTACGATTTTGCTGGTCTGCAAAATGGAGATTTAAATGAAAAAAGTAATTCTGGGCACAACAGCTTTAGTAGCTGCAAGTGCACTTACAGCGGGCTCTGCTTCTGCTGCTG
>CAJXWA010000028.1 GCA_913062525.1 uncultured Alphaproteobacteria bacterium
TTTGACCGTCCCCGTGTGGTGCATTGAACTGTTTCCACTAGGAGCGGCGTTCTATAGCACAGGAATTCCGGCTCTGCCTAGGGGAATATTTGCAGAAAGCAAAAGAAAACTCGGAAAACTTAGAAATTTGGGAGAAAACAGCGATTTTTGCTGCAAATTAATTTGGCTAAAGATCCCGATAATAATTCGGGATCTGCCTTAAATTTGGGATTAATGGCCGACGTGAAAATCACGCGCAAACGCATCGATTGCCAAAACCCGTGTTCCCATGGCTTCTTTAAAGCAAGAGCCGATAACTGTCCGCTCATAATGGACATGCGAAATACCCTGTTCATCCTCGGTAATATACAGGACACGCGCTTCTTCTTGCGTGCTTATCCTCATATCCCGATGAAAGACATCGCCTTGAACGATTTTTTCTTTTAAATCTATCTTTCTGAACAACATAGCCAATCCAATTTTTTAGAAACACCCTCTATCCTCCTATTAAATAAAGGAAAAAAGTAAATAAACCCTTTACAGTAGAACAAGAGCGATTTTTACACTATTTCAACTAAAATTTTCAGCAAGCCTTTGTAATATATTTGGTATCTGCTTCTCGATATCTTCGGCAGTCAATCCACGGCCAAAACTGTTCGCTGCTTCTGAATGTATCCAAACTGCAGCCGCTGCTTGACTGACGGCATCGCCGGGGCCCAACAGCAAAGCGAGAACGATACCGGCAAGTGCATCGCCCGACCCTGCCGTCGCTAACCACGGCGGCGCGCATACACTCAAGACAGCAGTACCTGTCGGATCAGCAATAACAGTTGTCGCGCCTTTCAATATAACGGTCGCCTGAGAGATTTTAGCCGCTTGCCTAGCCCTATCTAAGGCTGGTCCTTCTAGATCAAACAAACGCGTAAATTCAGCTTCATGCGGTGTAAGCACCACTTTCCCTTGAGCTTTTTCGGAAATAAGAGAAAATAAAGTATCTGGATCAGATTGGAACTCAGTGAGAGCGTCAGCGTCTAACACGACATGAGCATCCGATTTGAGCGCAGCAGTGACAAAGGTCCGCGTGCGGTTGCCAGTCCTGTTACCGGGTCCAATCAAGACAGCCCCAATCCGTTTATTTTTTATCCACTCTGATAAGGCTTCATCGTCCTTGATGCTCTTCACCATAACGGCTTCTATTGCACCCGCATAAATCATCAACGCAGACGGAGGACAAACAGCCGTTACGGCTCCAGCACCAGTGCGAAGAGCCGCTCTTGCGGCAATCCTTGCGGCTCCGCTGCTAGAGACGCCTCCGCCAATCACGGCCGCATGCCCCCGGTCATATTTATGGCCCACCGGGCTTAAAATAGGCAACGCTCTAAACCAAAGGTCAGGTGAATTTTGATAAAGCGTTACTTTTAAATCATCAACGATATTTTCAGGGATGCCAATATCTCTGATTTTCAAGTCTCCGATGTGGGAACGAGCTGGATAAAATAAATGACCAACTTTTGCCGCATGAAATGAAACCGTGATTTTCGCATGCAGCGTTCCTTCAGCGACGTCGCCGGTATCCCCGTTCACACCACTTGGAATATCTACTGCTATACATTCAAGGCCTGCACCCATTATCCTTTTGAACAAGGCTGTAATCTCTCGGGGAAGCTCTCCTCTAAAACCAGCACCGAAAACAGCATCTACAACAATACCGTCTTCATAAAAATTTAGATCTTCAATCGATATGACATCTAACTGACATTGCTCGTACATAACCGCGGCGTCACCGGGTAGAACGGTAGGATCTCCATAAGCTGCTACGGTGACCGGCCATCCTTTATTTGCAATGTGGCGCGCAACAACATATCCGTCGCCGCCGTTATTTCCCGGCCCGCACACAACAAAAACTGGGGAACGGTCGAAATTATCCATAATTTCTTCAGCAACCGCCCGGCCCGCATTTTCCATAAGCTCTAGGCCCGACACGTCTCTCTTAACCGCCAGCTTATCGGCAGCATACATTTGAGAGGTTGTCAGAACATATTTTGGGACATCCATTTGGTGCCTCACAGAAGTTTGGATAGATCCGGCCGTGATCCTTTAACTGGCGATACTCGCTCAAACGCTGCGGCCGCTTGTAGAACTAAGTCATCCCGGTGCATTGGCCCTACAATTTGCAATCCAATCGGTAATCCGTCTGACGACAAACCGCATGGCACTGAACAAGCAGGTTGTTGAGTTAAGTTGAAAGGATAGGAGAACGGTGTCCAGTCTGCCCAATTAGCGGTATCATCACCCATCTGATTAGGGGCGAGCATTCCGACATCGAATGCAGTGACAGATAAAGATGGCGTCAGTAATAGTTCGTACTTGTCATGGAATGCTCTCATTTTTGCGCCAAGCTCTGCGCGTTCTACTGTTGCTTCAAGATATTCAGGCAAAGTGATCTTTGATCCGTTTTCGACCACTTGCTGTAATCCAGGGTCCAGCAACGCCAGATGTTTTTCGTCTACATTTTGCATGGCGAAGTAGGCACCACCCTGCCAAAGTTTCCCAAAAACCTCTAAAGGGCTTTCAAATCCGGGGTCGACTTCCTCCACGTCAGCACCCAGTTCGCGAAACAAATCTACAGCCGCATCAACAGCTGCAATAATTTCAGGATCGACGACTGCGTACCCCAAAGTTCTGCTGTAGGCTATCTTTTTACCCTGAAATGATCCTTCCAACATTTTCCGGTAGTTAAGATCATTAGATTGAAGCGCATACCAATCGCGGCTGTCATATCCCTTCATCACGTCCAGCATCAACGCGCTATCAGCAACGGTTCGTGTCATTGGTCCCACGTGAGACACTGTGCCAAATGCAGAGGCCGGCCACACGGGCACTCTGCCAAAGCTTGGCTTCAATCCGAAAATTCCTGTAAATGCGGCTGGAATACGAACAGACCCGCCCCCATCAGATCCCGTATGCAGGACGCCCATTCCCGCAGCACAGGCAGCGGAGGCCCCGCCGCTTGAGCCACCCGGTGTTTTTTCTGGGTTCCACGGATTACGTGTTATGCCACTTAGCGGACTATCTGTGACACCTTTCCAGCCATATTCCGGCGTAGTGGTTTTCCCAAGAAACACGGCCCCCTGCTCTCGAAGGCGTTCAACCGCCGGAGCGTCGACGGCATCGGGTGTATTTGGGTCCGTCAATTTTGAGCCTTTACGGGTTGCAAACCCCTTCATCAACATGATGTCTTTAACCGTCGTTGGAATCCCGTCGACAAGACCCGCAGGTTTGCCTTTTTTCCAACGCGCTTCAGATGCCTCCGCCGAAGCCATTGCCCCTTCTTCGTCCACAAAAACAAATGCGTTTAGCTTACTGTCATATTTGGCAATTTGATCTAGCGCCGCTTTCGTCGCCTCAACAGGTGAAATGTCACCATTTTCATATCCGGCTAAGAGTTGCTCTGCTGTGTAAAATGCTAATTCATTTGTCATGATTGTCCCTGCACATCTTTTTGATTGTTTTGGTTTTCGTTGATATTCACTCTAGCGAGTTTCAGGAAAGTGCCAAATTATTTATTAGCCAAAAAATCATAACAGTTAAGCGAATAGATCCGAAACTACGGACCATGTGCTTCGCTCAGCAATGCTTGGGCTCATCAAATTCGACCCTCTATGAGGCCTTTTTCACTATCAAAAACATCATAGATAAAATTTATGAGAGCCCGAACACGTGGCGTATTTTGGACGTCCGCGTGCATTAGGGCCCAAATTTCCATATCTGGGATTAGGGGCGTTTCCGGAACCCTAACCAGATCAGGTGATTTATCTCCAATAAAACAAGGGAGCAGCCCCAACCCCGTGCCTTGACGTATAGTTTCTGCTGACACATTCAGTGAGTTCGTTGTCATAACTAAACGCGCCGGAATTATTGGCTCCCGAGCCGTTTCATGCTCCAGCGCAACCCAACGGTCTAACTCAGGCCTATTGGCGAGATAATCCGCGCTGGCGTAACAAGCCAGAGGACTATTTGCGAGTTTTCGGCCGAACGCTTGTTCTGGCGGGGAATTGGTAATACGAATGACAATATCGGCTTCCCTTTGAGCCAAATTTTTAAGCTGCTCTGATGTGACTAGTTCGACTTCAATAAGAGGGTTTTCTGCATAAAATAAGTGAAATTTCTCGTTTAAGACAGCCATATAAAGGCTTTCCAATACGGATAGCTTAACTTTTCCAGCCAAACTTCTATCTTGCGCAAAGGCCCGTCGATCGATTTCAGCCATATTTTCTTGAGCCCGAACGGCCGCATCAAAAATACTATGCCCAGCAGTCGACAGTTTATGCCGTGTGCTCGATCGTTCAAAAAGTTCACTCCCCAAGCGCTTTTCTAGTTCGCGAAGGCGCCTAGAAATTGTTGCGTGGGTCACGCCAAGCTCTTTTGCAGCTCCGCGGACAGTACCAGCCCTTGTTACGGCAAGGAACACTTGTATGTCATCCCAATTAAACATGGATAGTTTTTGCACCAGTTTGTTTCACATTTGGACAATATTAAATCCAAATTGATTGTGTAATCAATAGCGCATTGAAAATTCTGAAACAAAATTCAAGGAGATAGAAATTCCAATGACGTATGAACTCAAACTTAAAGACGCAAATATCTTAAGCGCAATGGAAGGCGAAATGCACCTCGGCATTATGTTTGACGGCGAAGAAAAGGCGGTCGTTGAATACAAATGGACCGACAAATACTTCAATGCTCGCTTTATCGGTCACGCCCCCAGTATGCCTGTCCCTAACCACCCCACAGCATTTTTACGCAAACCGATTGAAGCAATCAATCAGCAGAAAACCGATCAACACAAGCTACCAAGCGACGTGTTTAAAGATCACAAAGTTTATTTCAATTTTGATTAATTATGGGAAAGGAAACCAACCAATGAAGAAAATTATTAAACGCATTAGTTTAACCGCAGCGACGTTTGTCGGTCTTACAATGGTCAGCAATATTTCTTTTGCAAATACAAGTAATGTTGGCATCGTCGGCTTATTTCAAGTGGATAACGATATTGCCTTCAGTCAGGCATTACTTGATCTTCAAAACAGCTCTGGTGACATGAAGTGTGACGTCATTCGCCACGGCGGCATTATGCAAGAAAATGGAGATCTTGATATAGAGAAACCCAATAGATTTGTTGTGATGTCCTGCGAAACTGAGATGCTAGACAACAAAGATGGTCGTGATTTCTTCACGGCTATCCGTTCAGCAAGCGACGACAGTTATTTAATTGAAGGCGACATGCAAAATTTTGCAGAAGATAGCAGCACCGCTAGCATTCAATCACGTGCGTATATTCTAAAGGTAAGTCATTACAATAATGTCTCTCCCGGGAGGCGCGATCAGGACCTTGAAGCTATTCGCAAGAACACGCTCTCAATCCCCGAGCGCTACCGGCGCGAAGTGTTCATCCAACCCCACCGGGCCATCGGCATGAGTACTCCAGATGAAGTGGCCGTTTTGTTTTACGAAGACCCCGCCCAAGGCAAACACTTCAGAGATAACAATCCAGCCATTCTGAAACAGGTTGGAGACTTCAATGACAATCACCTAGAAGACTATATCTACTATTTTGCTCAAGCCCTGAAGTAACCTAAACGTTGGCGAGATCCCTAAACAGGGAATCTCGTCAACTTTCTCGTTAATAAAGGCAACAGCATTTTGGAAATAGAACAGAGGTTAAACGCTGGACTTCAAACCACTCTTTTTTCCCGCAAAACAGCTATTTCATCCGCCGATAAGCCGAGTTCAGTCATAATATCTTCGGTATGTTCGCCAAGCAACGGCGCCCTGTGACGAATACCAACTTGTGAAACCGACATATTCACAGGAGTATTCGCAACAAGCGCAGCCCCATCAAAACCCGGATATTCCAATGGTTTAAGGAAATCCATTGCCTGAACATGTGGATCATCAATTGTTTGCTGCGGTGAATAGACGGGACCGCAAGGGATCCGAACAGCCTCGCAAGCACCGATAGCCTCACTGACGGTACGCTCCGAACACCAAGCTGCCATCCGTTCGCTAATTTCTTCGCTATTCTCGCCCCGGCCCAGATCATCTTTAAAGCGAGGATCTGTCAGCCAATGCTCTTCACCCATCATCTTTGCCCAACGCTCAAACAACGGGTTACCGATGACCTGCATCAGCATTGAGCCATCCTTACATCTGTAAATGTCCGTTGGTGCTGTTACCTGCCCCCGATTTCCCGTGGCAATTCGGTTGATGCCAGTAATCGATTGTTCGATCAAAGATCCGTTCACCATGGAGATAGCATTGCATAAAAGGTTAGCCGTGACATGCTGGCCTTTCCCTGTTCTCTCTTTTTCCGTAAGAGCCGCCATGGTTCCAATAGTGCTGGACATAGCTGTGGCAAAATCAACATAAGGAGAGATATTTCGTTGAGGCTGTTCCGGTGATCCAGATAAATAGACTGACCCGCACATGGCTTGCGCGATGCCATCAAATCCAACCCGGTCTTTATAAGGACCAACATCGCCAAAGGCGGTGGCATTGGTAACGATGATATCTTCCTTGTAGCCGCGAAGGGTTTCATAATCCAGGCCAGCAGCGACCAACGCCTCTGCGGGCATATTGGCAATAACAACATCTGCTGTCTCTACCAATTTCCGAACTAACTCGCGGCCTTCGGGCTTTGTGGGGTTAAGGGTTATGCCTCGTTTGTTTCTGTTCATTTGAACATAACCTGCACCGGTTCCGTCATCGCCAACAGATCCGACAAACCTATCTTCACTGCCGTTCAGCTTGTCGATCCTGATAACGTCAGCGCCTAAATCAGCCAACAATGCACCACAATACGGGCCTGCAATATAGCGTCCAAAATCCAATACGCGAACGCCATCTAAAACTCCTGCCATGAAATACCTTTCCTGCCTTTTTAGGGTCTTAATTAATTCGATTTATATCGTTTCAAAAATAGCATGAGATAAAACTCTCGTGATGACAACCTCTTTAAGCTGACAGCCACAGTTCAGCACACTATCATCATGACAATGAAAATGAGGGGCTCAAATTAGTCATTGAGCTTGCAAATATTGGGAGATGATTGTGCCGAGAAAACTGTTTGGTATTAGTGTAATTGCTTTAGGTTTATTTGGTTTTTCCGCAAACGGGCAAGCCGCGCCCCAAAGCACTGCCAATTGGCAAGATGTACAAGAAAAAGCCAAGGGCCAAACCGTTTATTGGAACGCTTGGGGTGGTAGTGAATTAATCAACACCTACATTTCTTGGGTTGGCAAACGACTTTGGGACGATGCCCGCATTACCCTTAAACAGGTAAAAGTCACCGACACTGCTGACGTGGTCAGCCGTGTCCTTGCAGAAAAGACAGCAGGAAAGAACGAAGATGGAAGTGTAGATCTGGTTTGGATTAACGGCGAGAATTTCGCGTCCATGAAAAAGCAAGGTTTGCTATTTGGGCCGTTTACCCAAACCCTCCCCAATTACAAGCTTGTTGATACGGAAAGCAAGGCCACAACGATTGTTGATTTCACTATCCCTGTTGACGGCCTGGAAGCTCCGTGGGGCATGGCTAAATTTAACTTTATTTATGACAGCGCTCGCGTCCAGAAAACGCCCACATCTGTGGCGGATCTTCTAAACTGGACCCAACAAAACACGGGCCGGTTTACTTATCCCTCCCCGCCTGACTATCTCGGCTCCACATTTTTGAAACAAGCCTTAACAGAACTCATAGAAGATCCCAGCGTTCTTCGAACCTCAACCACTGAATTGTCGGAATTAAATCAGGCGACAAAACCACTTTGGGATTTTCTTGACGCCCTTCATCCAAATCTGTGGCGCAAAGGATCTCAATTTCCGGCCAGTAGTTCAGCGCAACAGCAGCTATTAGATGATGGCGAGGTAGACATTCATCTTTCGTTTAATCCCGGCGCCGCTTCTTCATTGATTAAAAGTGGTGAGCTTGCTCCGTCCGTGAGAACGTTTGTTTTTGATAAAGGGACAATCGGGAACACGCATTTTGTGGCAATCCCGTATAATTCATCTTCAAAAGAAGCCGCCATGGTGGTTGCTAACTTCCTCATGAGCCCTGAAGCGCAAGCGCGGAAACAAAACCCCAACTACTGGGGAGATGATACGGTTCTCGCCATCTCCAAGCTATCAGCTAAAGATCAACAGGTATTTGCAAAAATTCCGCTGGGCGCTGCAACATTACCCCCTCAAGAATTGGGGCCTACCTTGCTTGAGCCTCATCCCACATGGATGGAATATATTGAGAAAGAATGGTTGAAGCGATACGGACAGTAAAATGCTGACCCGGTCACAGCAGAAAACAAATCTCGAAACATGAAGACGTTCCGCGCTCTACCCAGTAAGGTTTTTCGCTTGCGCTATATGCCTGCCATAACCTTGCTTGTATTCCTGACCCCAGTTGGTGCAGGGCTGATCAGTTCTGTCTTGCCCGCGTTTGGGTATTTACCAGCGCTTGGCCGCTCTGACTTCTCAGGCGAAGCATGGGGGCAGTTACTACATCATCCGGCAATTCCAGCGTCTATTTTCACAACGATCACCACCGGGTTTGCCGCAACTATAATTTCCTTGGGGTTAGCATTATTTTTTGTCGCCGCTTGGTATGGCAGTCCCAGTTATAAAAAAACGCGCAAAATGCTTGCTCCCGTTCTAGCTATCCCCCACTCGGCTCTCGCCATTGGCCTTGCGTTCCTCATCGCCCCAAGCGGCTGGATTGTTCGGGCAATCACCCCGTGGGCCACAGGATGGGATAGGCCACCCGACGTGGCAATTATTCACGATCCATATGGATTGACGTTGATACTGGGTTTGGTCATTAAAGAGACACCCTATTTTCTTCTCATGATATTGGCAGCCCTTGATCAGACACAAGCAGAGAAACGCCTGACAGTCGCACGGACGTTAGGCTACAAACCCATTTCAGCATGGATAAAGGCCGTGCAACCAGCCATTTACAAACAAATCCGGCTTCCCATCTTTGCTGTACTTGCTTTCTCTCTGTCTGTTGTTGATGTGTCGCTTATCCTCGGACCCTCAGCACCGCCGCCGTTATCTGTGTTGGTTCTCCGGTGGTTTAATGATCCCGACCTCAGTTACCGGTTCATGGCCTCGGCCGGGGCCATGTTGCAATTGATGATTGTCATTGCCGCGATCTCCCTATGGTTTGTTGTTGAAGTTGGGGTTTCCCGTATATTTCGTAGCAGAAGTTCAATGGGAAAACGTCATTTCTTCGAGACTGAAATCAAGCTCGCCTCCAAAGCCGGTATAAACTTTCTGGTTATGTTGTTTTCAGGAAGTCTTTTAGTTCTCGTCACCTGGTCTTTTACGTGGCGATGGCGTTTTCCAGATTTTCTTCCCTCAGTTTGGAGTTTTCACAGTTGGCAAAATAACCTTCACAATCTGGCGGAAAGCGCTGGTACGACCATTGCTGTGGGCCTTGCAGGTTCTATCATTGCCATTATTCTTGTGGTCGCTTGCCTTGAAAATGAAAAACAGCGCGGCAAGAACGCCGGCAGCGGCGCCCTCTGGCTTGTCTACTTGCCGTTAATGATCCCTCAAGTCTCGTTTCTTTTTGGTGTACAGGTTATCTCTATCAAAGCCAATATAGACAGCAGCTGGGTTTCTGTGATCTGGACCCATTTATTGTTTGTCTTGCCCTACGTATTTTTATCCCTATCTGATCCGTACCGCTCTCAAGATAATCGGTTTTTCAATCTCGCACTAACATTGGGAAGCACCCCAAGCCGTGCGTTTTGGCGGATCAGGTTGCCCCTATTACTCCGTCCCCTTCTTTTTGCATTTGCTGTTGGGTTTGCGGTATCAGTCGCCCAATATCTTCCTACATTGTTCGCAGGCGGCGGACGTTTCGCCACCGTCACGACAGAGGCTGTGAATTTGTCGGCAAGTGGGAACAGACGTATCGTTGCCGTGTACGCACTATTACAGGCTATATTGCCGTTGATTGTTTTTGCAGCCGCCATGAGAATTCCAAATTTTGTATTCCGAAACCGCCAAGCCTTGAAAGGGTCGTAATTCATTGACCAACACAAACACCTTTCATCAACCAGAAAATTCCGTAACGGCATCGGCCTTACATTTGCAGGACGTCTGTGTATCTGTCGAGAATACCAAACTGGCTGGCCCTATAAATCTGACTGTCGCCCCTGGAGAGATTTTCACGATCATGGGCCCCAGTGGATGTGGAAAATCCAGTTTGCTCGCTGCGATTTCAGGGACTCTGTCCACGAATTTCAAAGTTTCAGGAGACATTTTCCTTGGATCCCAAAGCATTACAGCCCTGCCCCCAGAAGATCGACACATTGGAATGTTATTTCAAGATGATTTGCTTTTTCCGCATTTGTCAGTCGGGGAGAATTTGAAATTTGGTATTCCCGCAGCCATCAAAAACAGGAATGAACGGGATGCGTTGGCGGAAAAAGCCTTGGATGACGCCGGACTACCGGGATATATGAGCCGCGATCCCGCAACCCTGTCCGGCGGTCAACGCGCCAGGGTTGCAGTCCTTCGAACCCTGCTATCTCGCCCATGCGTTCTTTTGCTCGACGAACCGTTTTCAAAACTCGATGTAGAACTTCGCGACAAATTCCGCCAATTCGTTTTTCGCCACGTCAAAGCACACCACTTACCAACGCTCCTTGTTACCCACGATCCAGATGACGCGTCCGCTACTGGCGGTGAAATAATTCAGATGGCAAATACGTTCACCTAATTTTTTTGAGGCATCTCAGAAAAAAGGCACAAAAAAGCCCCGCAAATTAATGCGAGGCTTTTTATGGGGCGAATGACGGGGATCGAACCCGCGACCTCCAGAGTCACAGTCTAGCGCTCTAACCAACTGAGCTACATCCGCCACAGAAGAGGCGCTTTTTTACCCCCCATACTCATTCCGGTCAAGGCGCTTTCTTCATTTGTTTGTAAAAAATTTATCCAGTTTGCTAATCGCCTGCTGCAACACATCCTCACGCTTACAAAAACAAAAGCGTACGAAGTTGGTTTTTGCCCCTTCAGATGCATAAAAAGCGCTTACCGGAAGCGCAGCCACACCAGCCTCTGTGGTGATCATTCTGCAGAACTCTTCGTCTGTTCCCTCATAGCCGATGGAACTGATATCAGCGTTCAAGAAATACGTCCCGTCGCAGTCTGCCGTCTCAAACCCAATGGACTGCAGTCCATTTCTGAAGAAGTCACGTTTGGACTGCATAGAGGTTTGCAAATCCTCGTAAAACAAATCGTCTTTATTCAGGCCAAATGCCACTGCATTCTGAAGAGCGGGAGGTGTTGTAAAAGTGACAAATTGATGGGCTTTCGAAATTTTGGCAATCAGCTCGTCCGCGCCGGTAATGTAGCCAACTTTCCAGCCTGTCAGAGAGAATGTCTTGCCAGCAGACCCAATGCGCACAGTCCGGTCGCCCATGCCCGGTAATGTGACAAGCGGGATATGGCAGAGGTTGCCGAACACAATATGCTCATACACTTCGTCGCAGACAGCATAGGCATCATGCTCAATAATAACGTCAGCCAACAGTTCCAACTCTTGTAAATTGAAAACTTTCCCTGTGGGGTTCATGGGGTTATTGAGAAGAACGAGCTTTGTTTTGCTTGAAAAAGCGCTGCGCAAACGATCTTCGTTTAATTCCCAATGAGGCGGATCAAGGCGCACAAATTTTGGAATGCCGCCTGCCCGGAGCACCAAAGGAAGATAGCAGTCATACAGTGGTTCCAGCAAAACAACTTCATCGCCGGGATTAATTAAGGCCATCAAGCAATCAGCCAAGGCTTCCGTTGCACCAGAGGTCACAAGGACACCACTATTTGGCTCCACCGCAATGCCGTAGAAACGATGATTGCTATCTGCAACAGCGCGTCGAAGGCTCGGTGTTCCCATCATTGGCGGATATTGATTGGGACCGTCCATGAGCCCTTTAGCTGCCATCTGACGGATATCGGCAGGCCCATCTTCGTCAGGAAAGCCTTGCCCTAGATTGATGGCCTTATGCTCCATCGCGAGTTTTGACATCACTTCAAATATTGTTGTGCCAAACGTCGATAAGACGTCATTCGCCTGCTTTACCATTTTAAGCCTCAATCTATCCTTGCAGTCTGTTTAATAACAGATATCTTCACATTCCAACGGACGCAAGCATTAAGGAATGACTATATGATTCTATCAGCTAAAATGTCGAAACTCGGAACTGAAACAGCATTTGATGTTTTGGCGCGGGCCGGCCAGTTATCTGACGCGGGCATGGACGTCATCAACCTTGGGATTGGGCAACCTGATTTCCCAACACCTGACAATATTGTACAAGCCGGCATTCAAGCGCTCAAAGATGGGCATCACGGGTACACGGCATCAAACGGCATCCCTGCCCTTCGCGAGGCAGTGGCCGCAGACATTCATAAATACCGCAATGTAGAAGTATCGCCGCTTCAAATAATGATTATGCCGGGCGGTAAGGTCACCATGTCCTTCGCCATTGAGATGTTTGGAGAACAAGGGGCTGAAATTCTATACCCCAATCCAGGCTTCCCCATTTATGAGAGCATGATCCGTTATTCAGGTGCGACCCCGGTTCCAATGGCTTTGCTGGAAGAAAATGGTTTTTCCTTCGATGCCGATCAGGTCTTATCCCTGATAACGGATAAAACACGGCTTATTATTCTAAACACCCCCGCCAACCCAACAGGCGGCATTGTCGAGAAAGCAGAACTTGCAAAACTCGCCAATGGCCTAAAAGATCACCCGAACGTTTATATCTTGTCGGACGAGATATATAGCCGCCTGACATATGATGGCCTCACACATTGCAGTCTTTTGTCGTTTCCTGAAATCCGGGATCGCTTAATCGTTCTTGACGGATGGTCCAAAACCTACGCCATGACAGGGTGGCGCCTTGGCTGGGGATTATGGCCTGAACAATTAATCCCTCACGTGAACCGGTTATGCGTCAATTACCATTCCTGCGTAAATGCGTCGGCGCAATATGCTGGGATTGCAGCTCTTACCGGTGACCAGTCGCCCGTTGATGAAATGTTGCAGGCGTTTAATGAACGGCGTTTGCTCATCCATGATAGGCTTAATCAAATGCCGGGTGTATCCTGTATTTTGCCAAAGGGCGCATTTTACGCCTTTGCAAATATCAAAGGCACAGGCCAGACATCAAAACAAATGCAAGACCTATTGCTGGAGAAGGAAGGTGTTGCCACTATCGCTGGAACCAGTTTTGGTGCAGATGGAGAAGGATATATTCGCTTCTCTTATGCAAACTCCTTAGACAACATCAATCGCGCGATGGATCGTACTGATGCCTTAACGCGAAATTTAATGGGCCAATAATTTCATGAGTACACAGACAGACGATCGCCTAACGGCGCTAGAACTCAAAATCACAGATCAAGATGAAACGCTTCAGGATTTGAGCGATATGGTCAACAATCAGTGGCAAGAAATTGAAAAGCTGCGAGCTAAACTGATGACAGCACATTCTCGGATCATTTCACTGGAAGATAGTATGCCAGCGGGCAATTCCGCTGAAAAGCCGCCGCATTACTAGTCTCTTATAACGGGGTCCCGTTTTCTATGACGATGTACGGCTCATGGCTTCAGTGTCATGAGCTTCACGCCAAAGCCAATAAAGACAGCCCCGGTCACACCTTTAAGCCATTTCTGGAAGCTACTCTTTTTAGTGGCAGCCCTGATTTTGAAGAAAAGCCCGATAAGAGCTGAAAACCAAATAACGCTAATCAGCGAATGAACAAAGACGAGAACGAACGCAGATGTCGCAGCATCACCGCCAACAGGAATAAACTGCGGGAATGCAGATAGGTAAAACATGGTCACCTTAGGGTTTAAGGCGTTCGTCAAAAATCCTTCGCTAAAAGCTTTCGATAAGGTCACGCGATAGTTTTTGGTTGAAACTTGTTTAGGTAATCCAGCGCCTTTCAAAGCTTCTCTCAAAGCTTTTATACCAATCCATATGAGATATGCAGCACCAACCATCTTCACAATGAAAAAAGCTTCGGCAGATTTCACAAGAAGTAGCGATATGCCAAACACCGATAGCGTACCATGTAAATAAAAGGCTGCAACAAAGCCCGCAACATTTGCAAAACCAGCTTTACGCCCTGAAAGCGGCACTGTCTTCGCGATTAGCACGCCGTTCGGTCCCGGTGACATCACCAACAATGAAGCCACCAATATAAAACTTAAAATCTCGCCCCAGCCCATGCTGTTCTCCTATATTATGAGGTTTCGCGAATAAACTGAACCTCCACTTGCTTCAATGATATTATAAAATGCCAAAATGAAAACCCTCTGCGTTCCCTTTTTCTTGCTTTTCTTGACCGTTGGGATTAAAAGCCCATCTTCTCACTAGCGAAGCCTTCGGACTTAATAAGGACTGAAAATGGCAGAAGATAAAAATACCGAAAACGAAACACCGGCGACAAAAACTGAAGCCCTACCAGATGACCCGATCGTGACATACATCATGGCGGCTCTTGAATCTGGTGATCTGGTCTCACCAAACGCAATTGCACAAACGATTGCACGGGACCGCGCGACAGACAAAACGCCTGCAGATTTATGGCTTAAGTTTATGACAGCCGTCCGTCAGCAAGCGATCCATTTAGCTCGCGTCGGCCGCATCGAAATTATCCGTAGAGGCAAAGTTGCTGATCCGAATGATTTTAAAGGATTGTACAAACTCAGATTGCCTAGAAAATAATCAGTTTCCGTAAATCTTTCCGCGACATTCTCGCTGTACAATTTTTGTTTTTGGTTACTATTTAGGCATTTGCTTATTTTTTAGTCTGTTTTTCTGACCATTTTTTTAGCACTCAATCTATTTACCTTTATAAATCGCAGATTTCCGGTCTCAAATTATTTTTTGAGATCGCCAGAAAATTGGCACGGCTCGTGCTAAGTATATTGTTAGACGATAGGTAAATAGTTAGGCGATACTGCCACGATCTGATGCAACAACTGAAGAAGTGACACATGAAGAAAATTGAAGCCATCATTAAGCCCTTCAAATTGGACGAAGTGAAAGAAGCCCTTCATGAAGTGGGCCTTCAAGGCATTACAGTTACTGAAGCCAAAGGCTTTGGTCGTCAAAAAGGCCATACCGAACTTTATCGTGGCGCGGAATATGTGGTCGACTTTCTTCCAAAAGTAAAAATTGAAATCGTTTTGGAAGATGAGTTGGTTGAACGGGCACTTGAAGCCATTCAGACTGCGGCGCGCACTGGACGTATCGGCGACGGTAAGATTTTCGTATCTACTGTCGAAGAAGTCATTCGGATCCGGACCGGTGAAAAAGGCGCTGACGCAGTCTAAATTTTATATTATGTTCGCCCGCAATTAAAAGGCGATGTCCTAAAATACATGTAAACAGAGAGACATTTGACATGAGCACAGAAATTCTACAAAGAATTAAAGACGAAGAAATCGAATATGTAGACCTTCGTTTTACGGACCCAAAAGGTAAATGGCAGCATTTGGCTATGCATGCGGATGCAGTAGACGAAGACATGTTCGAAGACGGCATCATGTTTGACGGCTCATCCATCACAGGCTGGAAAGCGATTAACGAATCTGACATGACTTTGATGCCAGATGCGTCTTCTGCAGTTGCTGATCCGTTCGCGGCCCGTAACACTTTGATCGTGTTCTGCGACATCTTGGATCCAACTAACAACAGCAGCTACGAGCGTGACCCACGTTCTGTTGCCAAAAAAGCCCAAGCTTACCTTGCGAGCACTGGTATCGGCGACACGGCATTCTTTGGCCCAGAAGCTGAATTCTTTATGTTTGACGATGTTCAATTCGAAAACACGAGCCACCATACTTTCTACAAACTCGGCGATGTAGAAGCACCAAACATGGGCGGCCAGGAAATCGACGGCGGCAACACTGGTCACCGTCCAGGCGTTAAAGGCGGCTACTTCCCAGTACAGCCAATTGACAGCGGCGCTGACATTCGCTCTGAAATGGTATCTGTTGCTAAAGAAATGGGCCTTCTTGTTGAAAAGCATCATCATGAAGTTGCTCCATCACAGCATGAGCTTGGTTTTAAATTTAAAACTCTCCTGGAAGCTGCTGACGACATTCAGATCCAAAAATACGTGATCCACAATGTGGCGCACGCATACGGTAAAACAGCCACATTCATGCCGAAACCAGTTTCTGGTGATAATGGCTCTGGAATGCATGTTCACCAATCAATCTGGAAAGATGGCAAACCAACTTTCGCAGGTTCTGGTTATGCAGCACTTTCAGAAAACGCTCTTTACTACATCGGCGGTATCATCAAGCACGCGAAAGCCCTTAACGCTTTCACAAATGCTTCTACAAACTCATACAAGCGCCTTATTCCAGGTTTTGAAGCACCGGTTCTTCTTGCATATTCTGCACGTAACCGTTCAGCTTCTTGCCGTATTCCGTTCGCACCAAGCCCGAACGGTAAGCGCGTAGAAATCCGTTTCCCAGATTGTACAGCTAATCCATACCTCGCATTTGCGGCGATGATGATGGCTGGCCTTGACGGAATCCAAAACAAAATTCACCCAGGTGAAGCGATGGATAAAGATCTTTACGATCTTCCTGCGGAAGAACTTAAAGATATCCCAACTGTTGCAGGTTCATTACGTGAAGCTCTTGACGCCCTCGAAGCCGATAGCGACTTCCTTGTTAAAGGTGACGTATTCACTAAAGACATGATCGAAGCCTACATCGCCATGAAATGGGAAGATGTATACCGCTTTGAACAAGCGCCTCATCCTGTAGAATTTGATATGTACTTCAGCGTTTAATCTGAGGTCAGATAAAATAAAAAAGGCTGCCTTAACCGGCAGCCTTTTTTTGTTGTTTAAATCATCGTGCCCTACGTCACAGACGATTTCTGCCAATGCGCGTATATTAAAATTATACACGTTGGAGATTTAGCATGAACACTGATGATAAGTCATACAAAGACGCGAAGCGAAAAGTACGCGTTCTCCGTCATTTTTACAGCCATCTTGCGACATACGCTGTTGTGATCACATTCTTACATTTCATCAACTTGCTAACATCCGCATCTTATTGGGCTTATTGGCCTGCCCTTGGATGGGGTGTCGCCGTTGCCTTGCACGCGATCCGTGCCACAGAATTCATGCCGTTTTTAGGTGAAGAGTGGGAAGAGAAGAAAATTCAGCAGTTGCTGGCGAAAAAATCTCATTAACGAAGACGCCGCCAATAAACACTGCGTTACAGAATCTATTCTGCAGGAACTTGTCTTGGGTCCCCATTTTCGTCAATTGCGACAAAAATATACGTTCCTTCGGTCACTACAATTTCAGTGAGATCAAGTTTTCTCGTCACAATCGTTGTCAGCTTAATGTGCATTGACGACCGGCCAACTTTCAAAATATCGCCATAGATACTGACAATATCGCCCACTTTGATGGGTTGCAGGAACGTCATGGCCTCAACAGCGACAGTTACGACACGACCATGCGCCCGGCGGGATGCAATTACCCCCCCTGCTATATCCATTTGTGATAAAACCCAACCTCCGAAAATATCACCATTATTGTTGACATCTCTGGGCTGCGGGGCTGTTCTAATGATAGGATCACGTTTTTCCGTGGACATATTTTTGAATACCTTAAAAACTTTTTCGACAATCTGGAAACTATACAATTTATTTGTTAAGAAAAAACAGTATTCTATGATTTCGATTAATCTGTAACGTCGAGAGTGAAACCGCAATATGTCTGATCTTTTTCAGCAGCCTAAATCCGAAACAAGTGACTACTCCGCCAAGGACATTGAAGTTCTTGAAGGACTAGAGCCCGTTCGAAAACGCCCCGGCATGTATGTTGGTGGCACTGACGAGCGTGCACGCCATCATTTGGCAGCGGAAGTTCTCGACAACTCCATGGATGAGGCCGTTGCAGGGTTTGCGACCCGAATTGACGTGGAGCTATTTGCTGACGGATCGTTGGCTATTCGGGACAATGGCCGCGGTATTCCAGTAGACCCTCATCCGAAATTTAAAGATAAATCGGCCCTTGAAGTTATTCTAACAACGTTGCATTCAGGTGGTAAATTTTCCAATAAAGTTTACCACACAGCTGGTGGTTTGCATGGCGTGGGTGTTTCTGTTGTAAATGCCCTTTCATCCAAAACCATCGTTGAAGTGGCCCGTGACAAGGTTCTATGGCGTCAGGAATACTCTCGCGGCACTCCCGTTACGAAACTAGAAAAAGTGGGCGCAGCGCCAAACCGGCGCGGAACCATGATCCACTTTCGCCCAGATGACGAGATTTTTGAAGAAGGCACACAACTCCGTGCCTCCAGACTCTACAAACTCGTTCGCTCAAAGGCTTATCTTTTCCGGGGCGTCGAAATCCGCTGGAAAGCTGCCCCCGAACTCATTAAAGATGATACCCCCGCAGAAGCAACCTTGCATTTTCCGGGCGGTCTCTCTGACTTTCTAGACGGCGTCATCGAGGGTCATGAGACTGTGACAACAGAGCCGTTTTCAGGACGGATTGAAATTGAAGGCGACCGCGGCCGTGTTGAATGGGCTATCGCTTGGCCTGTGGACAATATTTCGTTTCTGAACTCCTACTGTAACACGGTACCAACACCGGAGGGTGGCACTCACGAAGCTGGCTTTAGAACATCGCTTATGCGCTGCCTTAAAGCCTACGGTGAGATGATCAATAATAAGAAAGCAGCCCAAATCACGGCTGAGGATATTATGACTGGTGCGGCGGCTGTGCTGTCAGTGTTTATCCCGGAACCACAGTTTCAAGGCCAAACTAAAGAAAAGTTGGCAACACCGGAAGCAACGCGCGTTGTCGATTTAGCGGTTAAAGATCATTTCGATAACTGGTTGGCGACAGCACCAGATCAAGCCAATAATCTTTTGACTTGGATAGTTTCAAAATCAGAAGAACGCCTTCGCCGCCGCGCTGAAAAAGATACCAGCCGTAAAACAGCAACCAATAGATTACGACTACCCGGAAAACTTGCTGATTGTTCGCAACATGGAACCACAGATACAGAAATTTTTATCGTGGAGGGTGATAGTGCGGGCGGCTCAGCGAAACAGGGGCGGAACCGGAAAACACAGGCAATTTTACCGCTTAGAGGTAAGGTTCTGAACGTTGCCTCCGCTGTGGCGTCTAAAATTAAGGCCAACCAGGAACTTTCAGATCTCATTCAAGCACTCGGTTGCGGGACGGGTGAAAAATATCGCCGCGAAGATCTGCGTTATGACAAAGTAATTATCATGACCGATGCGGATGTTGACGGCGCCCATATTTCCACGCTGCTTATGACGTTCTTCTACCAAGAAATGCGTCAGTTGATTACTGATGGGCATCTATATCTCGCCCAACCACCGCTTTACCGAATTTCGCAGGGCAGCAAAACCATTTATGCAATGGATGACCCTCACCGGGAAAAACTTCTCGAAGAAGAATTTAATGGTCGCGGAAAAATCGATATTAGCCGATTTAAAGGCCTCGGTGAGATGCCCCCTGCTCAGCTCAAAGAAACAACGATGAACCCCAAAAACCGGACTTTGCTTCGGGTTCAAATTCCTATGGAAGAATACGGCGAAACAGCGGATCGGGTTGAAAGCTTAATGGGTAAAAGGCCCGAACTTCGTTTCGTCTTCATCCAAGAAAACGCCCGCTTCGCTGATAATTTGGATATTTAGTATCCGCTACCAACTGAGCCAATCTCTAAGCAGTGTATTGGTCTCAAACGGTCTCTCCATGGACGGCAAGTGACCGCATTCCGGTATTATGTGAAATTCAGCATCCGGTATGCGTCCGGCCATTTCTTTTTGATGGGGCGCCGGGATAAGGGCATCTTCGTTGCCTGAGATGACGATTGCAGGGCACTCAATAGCCCCTAATTCAGCGTTGCGGTCCCGACGGTTCATAATGGCTGTTTCCTGACGAATGAACCCATCCCGCCCAATCTCATGTGCCATCTGGAAAATTCTGCTTGTGAGGTCTTCATCTTTGAAGCGACTAGGATGGATAAGCATGGGTAGCAGGCTTTGCGTAACCCCTTTAAAGGTCGTTCCACGCTCTACTAGCCGAATGAAATCTTGCCGTTTTTTCTTATCCTCCGAAGAATCTTCATCTGCCCTCGTATCAATCAAGGCAAGATGCGTCACCCTTTCAGGAGCCCGCAATATAATCTCCAAGGCGATGTACCCACCCATGGATAATCCTGCGAGAGCAAATTTCTCAGGAGCCGTTTTAAGCACTGCTGTTGCAATATCTTCAACATTGTCTTGTTGGTGATGTACTGCGACGGTCATATCTGCCACATCTTCCAACGCTTGAAGTTGATCGCGCCATAAATCAGCAGTGCAGAGAAGTCCTGGCACCAATAGAAGTGGTGTTTTGTTTGCCATTATTAATAAAACCTTAGAAGTTAACGGTAAAACCCATAATCAAAATGAAGATTCTTAATTAATATGTAGAAATGAAAAAAAAATGCAAGACACACAGAACTAAGTTCGATTACGTCTATATGTTGTAGAACCCATGGAAAACCTTAACAAAACAAAGTAATAGTTTGACAGAACACTATAATTCACTAAATTGCCTGTGTTTTTAAGTATTTTAATATTATTGGTGGTAATTCACAAAGCATGACTTTTGCTGACCTTGGCCTAAGCCCCGAAGTTCTTAAAGCTGTCGACGACTCCGGTTATACGACACCGACTCCCATTCAAGAAAAGGCAATCCCTTATGTTCTTATGGGCCGTGATGTATTAGGGACAGCACAAACAGGTACAGGTAAAACAGCCAGTTTTACCCTGCCAATGATAGACATTTTAGCGTCCGGTCATACTAAGGCCCGGATGCCCCGCTCATTGATCCTTGAGCCTACACGAGAGTTGGCGGCCCAAGTTTCTGAAAATTTCGAGCAATACGGAAAATACAGCAAACTTTCAATGGCATTGCTTATCGGTGGCGTCTCATTTTCTGATCAGGAAGCTAAACTTGATAGAGGCGTTGACGTCCTTATCGCAACACCTGGCCGCCTCCTTGATCATTTTGAACGCGGTAAAGTTCTTCTAAACGGCGTTAAAACCCTTGTGATCGACGAAGCTGACCGCATGATGGATATGGGCTTCATCCCTGATGTTGAACGTATTGTCTCACTGATGCCGCCGTTGCGCCAAACTTTGTTTTTTTCAGCCACCATGTCTAAAGACATGCGAAAACTGGCTGATAAATTCTTGATGAATCCCAAAGAAGTTAAAGTTGAAGCGCCTTCTATGGCTGCATCTACAGTGGTTCAAGGCCTTATCCACGTTATGAAACGTGAAAAACGTCCGGCCATAAGACAGATGCTTAAAGGAGAGGGCGTCAAAAACTCTTTCATCTTCTGCAATCGCAAAAAAGATGTAGATATCCTTCTAGGATCTCTGACGAAACATGGCTTTAATGCAGGTGGCCTCCACGGCGATATGTCGCAAAGCCATCGCATGGAAACACTAGCGAAATTTAAATCTGGTGAAATTTCCCATCTTGTTTGCTCAGACGTCGCTGCCCGCGGCATCGATGTTTCGAACGTCAGCCATGTGTTTAATTTTGATGTCCCTACTCATGCGGAGGATTATGTCCACCGCATCGGTAGAACAGGACGCGCAGGCCAAGAAGGTAATGCGTTTACACTGACCAACAAGGGCGATGAAAAATATCTTGCAGCAATCTATAAAACGATCGGGAAGGAAATTCCGAAAATCGAATTAGAGGGCATGGAAGACATTGCAGCGGAAGGCGTTGATATTGATAGTCGCGCTAAACGCCAACCAAAATCCAGAAATGCCAGAGATGGTAGCTCACGAAGAGCCCCTAACCCAACTCGAGAAGCAAGACCTGCTCGGGGACCTCGACCTACTCGCGACACGAAACCTGTCCGCGAAACAAAACCTGAAACACAAGTCGAGGCAGTAGCCGCTGCGCCTGTGGCTGTAGAGCCTGTAGTTGAAGTTAAACCTCAAGCAACAGACCGCAACGCCAAGCCTAAGAAAACGCAGCGCCCTCGCCGCTCACGCTATAATCGCGACGACGACGATAACCCAGTCCTTGGGCTTGGAGAAAATGTTCCTGCATTCTTCAAAATAGAAATGCGCAAATCAGTCGAAAAATAATTGATTAAGGGGCAGAATTTTGTTTCTGCCCTTTTCTCATTTTGCCTCCAGCAACAGTTCATGCTAACACTCAAAGCTGGAAACAATCAGGTAAGAGGCCTCCCGTGAAAACAATATTCGTCATGGTGAAATGTGAACTTGGCAAGGCATACGACGTTGCCAACCAAGCCGTTGAGCAAATCGACAAAGTATCTGAAGTCTATTCCATTTCAGGGAAATACGACTTGATGATGAAGTGTTTTTTGGATGACGATCAGGACATTGGCCATTTTGTGAATGAAGCAATTCATTCTTTAGAACATATTCAAGATACGTTCACGATGATCACCTTCAAGGCTTTTGGATAGAACTGTTTAGCTCATGCGAAACAGGTGAGATAATGCCGGCTTAATTGCAGTCGATTCAGCATTACTGGTATCGCGTATTTTCAGTGAACCTCAAATAGAATATTATATATCATTAGTCTATGTTCCTATATTGGGATTTAATTTGTTATTCGCATTTCCCTAAATGATAAAATTCGTATTTTTGTGAAGTTTATGTGAGTTTTAGTGGAAATTTGAATATTATAAGTGACGCATGCCTTTTCCCCACTTATAACTAAACGCCTAGTTATCATTATTTGTTACTGAGTTAGGTAAGAGTATGGCACGCTCTCCAAAAATTAAAACGTCGATACATTCCACTGGTGTAAAGCCAGCGCTTCAGGGACGCAGTAAAAAACGAAGAGACGAGCTGATAGCAACAGGCATGGATCTGCTGTGTGAAAAAAATTTCTCAGACATATCGATCATTGAACTCACGTCAGCTTGTGGTTATTCAGTCGGCACCTTTTATAGCCGGTTCAATGACAAAGAAAGCTTCTTTATTGCTACTCAAAAAGCTGCAGTTTCTTTGTTTATAACATCCATTGAAGAAGAGTTTTCAAACCCATCTTGGAATTCGGCCTCCTCAGAGGAAATTTTCAGCACTCTAGTGAATGTATCAGTGGATCTCCTCAGTACGAACCTAAGGGGCGTCGTTCGAGGATCTATCGCTATGGCAGCATCCAACCCAGAGGCTTGGGAGCCAATTCACAAGTGCGGTGAAACCCTCACATTAACATTACTCGAATTATTGAAAGATCGATTTATCGGAGATGCACCATATCGAAGTGAAGACAGCATCAAATTTGGCATGCAGATGTTATTTGGAACGCTGGCCCAAGCAATCCTCAATGACAAAGTAAATGTTAGGCTAACCTCCCCTGAAATGCGGAAGAATTTAACCAATATGTTGATAGTTTACACCCAACTGAAGCCTGAATAAATAACAATAAAACCAGCTTTTCGCTACGGATATAAAATTACATTTTGTAACAATGAGTGAATTTTTCTCAAAAATTGGGGAGTATTTTCCCCATTCACTTCATATATTCACCAAACCCTCGACAGATCATTTCAGGATCCAACGGATACATAGTCTCCCCTCTTTTTGACAGCGAATTTTCTAACTTTCTAAATATTTTCTCGGTCACGCTACAGCCGATCTACATCAGAATTCAGTGAGGTAATCAAACCGAGACTAATTCGTGTATTTGATTCTTAGACCAATGACCATCATCTAGATATTCGAGTATATATTCCACCAGCGACGGGAAATAATTTATTTATTTTTCAACTTAGTAAAAAAACTAAAACCAATAGAAACAAACAGTTTTTTTGAAATTTCGGATTTTATGGTAAATTTAATTTCAATCAAAAGTAGCGTTTGTTCATTTGTCAAAAAAACTAGCTACTTTGCGCGTACATCATTAAATTAAATACATGAATCGTTAAATTTCAGTACCTTAACACAAGCAACTTACAAGACCAGCTAACCACTTCGACTTAGAGCAAATCTCTTACTTTGTATCTATACAAGCAAACTCTTTTTACAGACCATTCCTAAAACGAGTATTTTTTTATTCCTAATATACGCATTAGATTTAATCACCGTATTCCACAAAATGTAATTATTTGTAACATTAGACAGGTCGAATTAACTTATTAGTAAGTGTTTTTTTGTTCTATGCCTTTCAAACGGGATCAACCAATGCGTTAATTTTTCGATCCCACAAGATTAGCTTACCTATAGGAGGGGACCTTATAGTGCGCAAAGATGATAGCTTTAACAAAGCGTCACTGACTGCTCAAAAAACTATGGCACTATTGAAGGATCGAAAAATCAGAACGATCCCGCAGAATTACACCATATGGTATGAGTATCTTAGCGAGGAAAACCCAAAGATCATTGAAGTCGTAAATCGGCTTATGCTTGAAAGGGGTAAATTCAGTGATGAAGTCGCGAAGGAAATTTTTAACGAATTTTTCTCATTCGAAAAAGAAGGCAAGGAATTGCGTGAAGCCAATCGGCTAGTTCAACAATCCATGCAGGCTGTTTTGCGTGAAATTCAAAGTTCCTCAAACGGTCTTGCCAACTACGGGGAACAACTTGATAATTTTGCGGACACTGCAGATGGCTTAAGTTTACCTGATTTGCAAAGCACTGTTCGCAACGTCATCGCCGAAACCAAATCTATGGCCGAACAATCACATCAGTTGAATGATAGTTTGAAAAATGCCTCCGATGAAATATCCGCTCTAAAACTACGGCTTGAACAGGTAGAGAGTGAAACCTTAACTGACCCCTTAACTGGGATTGCCAATCGGAAGAAATTTGATACTGAATTACGACTTGCCACTGGAAATTCAAAAAAATCAAATTCCAAACTTTGCCTCATCATGTCCGACATTGATCATTTCAAGAATTTCAATGATGAGCATGGGCATGTCTTTGGAGATCAAGTCTTAAAACTCGTTGCGCAAACTTTAGATGGTGGCGTGAAAAACAATGCAGTTGCAGCAAGATACGGCGGCGAAGAATTTGGAATTATACTCCCTGGAACAAGTCTGGAACATGCCGCTAAACTTGCCGATAGTTTACGGACCAGTGTTTCCGAGAAAAAATTGGTGAAACGAAATACTGGGGCTGACGTTGGACGAATTACCATGTCATTTGGCGTCGCACAGTTTTCGGACGGAGAAAGCATAGACGATTTGATCGCACGTGCGGATACGGCGCTCTATCAAGCGAAAAATGCCGGTCGCGATCAGGTTAAAATCGACCTACCTCGTCTAGTGAGATCTGCTTAAACTGAAAAAATAGTTTCCCTACGAAATTTACGAAAAATCAGCTAATGTTTATAGCTGATTTTTTTTGCATTCTTTTAATGCGATACAAAAATATTCTATTTTTTTTATTTTTGTGTTAGTTTTATAAAAATGCTCGGCATCAAACAATAACAAAAAGGGGCCTCTCCCAAATGGCATATGAAACAATACTCTTTGACGTCGCGGATGGGGTGGCAACGATCACTCTCAACCGCCCTGAAAAAATGAATACTTTCAGCGAACAAATGCATGCTGATTTGAAATCGATAATGCCAGAGCTGTCGAAAGACGAAATCCGGGCTGTTCTAATAACGGGTGCAGGTCGTGCATTTGGGGCGGGCGCTGACCTATCGGAAAGTGATCCAACTGATCCTGACAAGTTTGACGCGGGGGAAACCCTTGAGAAAAACTACAATCCACTGATCTTGTTTTTACGGAACCTGGACAAGCCCGTTATCTCTGCGGTAAATGGCCCTGCTGCTGGCGCGAGTGTCAGTCTTGCTCTGGCCGCTGATATATGCCTTGCAGCCAAATCTTCTTATTTCCTTCAAGCCTTTTGCCATATTGGACTTGTGCCGGATGCAGGTGGCACCTATTTCTTGCCGCGGCTTGTTGGATCAGCCAAAGCCATGGGACTTGCCCTTCTCGGTGATAAGATCCCAGCAGAGGAAGCTGAACGTCTCGGCTTGATCTGGAAGGTAATCGATGATGATCAACTCATGATCGAAGCAAACTCACTGGCTTTACGTTTAGCCAAGGGACCAACAAAAGGCCTCGCAATGATTAAGCAGGCCATGAACGCTAGTCTTGGCAATACACTAGAAGAGCAATTAGATGTGGAACGGGATCTCCAACGCAAAGCCGCCAAAACCGCTGACTTCATTGAAGGCGTAAGGGCCTTTTCTGAAAAACGAAAACCAAACTTTACAGGTGAGTGATCCGTGGCAGACTATAAGAAACTAACTCCCGATGAAGTTGCTAAAACAGTCGCTGACACAATGTACCGCAAAGACAATGCCTCTCAGCATCTTGGAATAGCGTTAAAAGAGATCGGCCCCGGTACAGCCACCATGACTATGCGCGTGAACGATACCATGCTAAATGGGCATGGTACCTGCCACGGAGGAATTATTTTCACTT
>CAJXWA010000029.1 GCA_913062525.1 uncultured Alphaproteobacteria bacterium
CGCTTCTTTTCCAAGTGTTGCCGATAGTGGATTATTGTTAGCGCCTTTAGACGTGAAGGCCTCAATGGCATGAACCATGGCATCTACGCCGGTTGCTGCGGTAACATGCGGCGGTAGTCCGAGCGTTAGATTTGCGTCTAGAATTGCCACATCTGGAAGTAATTTGGATGAGACAACACCTTTTTTGGTTTCTGCCCCAACGGTGATGATGGAAATGGGGGTGACTTCTGATCCAGTGCCCGCAGTCGTGGGGACTTGAACCAAAGGAAGTCTCGATCCTTTGACCATTTCAATCCCGTAGATGTCTTCGAGTTGCTCATCTCCTTTGGACAGGAGCGCTACCAGCTTTGCGACATCCATAGACGATCCGCCACCAAAGCCAATGACGCCAGTTGTTTTATGGGCCATGGCAATTTCAGTTGCTTGCTTAACAATGGCTTCTCTGGGGTCGGCTTCTACTTGGTCAAAGACGAGGACTTCAATGTCAGCGTTTCGAAGATTTTCAAGCGCTTCTGTATGAAGTCCGAGTTTGACAATTCCGGGGTCGGTGACAAGAAATACGCGATCACCCAGAAGTGATTTAAGCTCTCCGATTTCAGTCATCGCACCTGGTTTGCAAATCAGGGTGGGGGTCGTTTTGAATGTGAAATGGGTCATGGTTCTCTTTATTTTTGATTTTTATCCGAACTCAAAAACTACCTTTTCTAGATCAAACAAGAAACCAAATTTCTCAGAATTTTGGAAATAATTTTACCTGATCAACTTTGATGTAGGTGGCAAAGTGTATTTATGAGTAAGAATTGAATTTTCTAAAGTATAAATAAAGTAATAATATCCAAATGGTATATGACATAAGTAATAAGTAATGAAAATTGCCACAAAATTTCAATATTTATGATATTTTTATTTGCATTATTGTAATAAAAACGAAATATTTATTATAAGAATAGGCATGACATTAGGTATGTCTAAATAATAAATAACAAAAGAGTGTTTTAGTGTTCTACAGAAACACTAAGCAAAATTCTCATAAGCAAAGGGTGGCCTAAGGCATGGAGTATTTCGGGAATGAAGTTTATTTTGATCCTCAAGAATTGATTGTAAGTAAAACCAATTTGAAGGGGTTAATTACCTACGCTAATCATACTTTTTTAAAAATTGCAGGTTACTCAGAAGCAGAAGTGATCGGCCGTCCACATAATCTCATCCGACACCCAAATATGCCACGAGGTGTTTTCGAATTGTTATGGAAACATCTCCAAAAAGGGAGAGAGATCTTCGCTTATGTTGTGAATACAACGAAGAACGGAGACTATTATTGGGTTCTTGCTCACGTTACCCCCAGTTTCGACGGTAATGAAGTAGTCGGCTTCCACTCCACAAGACGCATCCCAGATCAATCTATAATTAAGACTGTCATCGAACCCCTTTATGACAACTTAAATATGATTGAGGCGAAGCATCAGAATAAGAGAGAGAGTATTCAGGCCTCAAGCAAATATCTTGAGGATTTACTCGCATCAAAAGGGGTGTCGTATGACGAATTCGTTTGCAACCTGTTTCGAGGAAATTGATATGCCTAACGTCGCAGACAATTCAATTGTGAACGAAAGTCGGCTGGTGGAAATTTTGGCTGTTGTCGAACAGATATGTTTGGGAAATTTTGAAGCACGGATCAAAAATTTACCGGAATCGAACAGCTTGGAAGACAAGCTATGTTTGAGAATAAATGAAATGATAGACCGTTCAGATGCATATATTAGGGAAACGAGTGCGTGTTTGAGTTATATGGCTGATAACCAATATTTTAGGAGAATTGCGCCAGAAGGCTTGCCGGGATCATTTGAAGTGGCTACGCAAAATATAAATGATGCGGCAGATGGTATTGAAGCAAAAATCAAAAAATTTAATACTGCTGTTGATGTTATTTCAACCGCGGCAGTTCAGCTGAATTCAAATGCTCAATTCATGGGAAGCACGGTTAAGCTGGCAACGGAAAAAACTCAAACAGCAGCTGTTGCAGCAGAAGAAACCGGAGCCAATACGCAAACCGTCGCATCAGCTGCCGAGGAATTGAATGCTTCTATTCAAGAGATAAACCGGCAGGTGTCGACTTCTGCAAATATGTCTCTTGGGGCCGTGGAACAATCACGTGAAATTAATAAACTCGTTGCAGGATTGTCTGATGCATCGGCTAAAATCGGAGATGTAGTCAGTTTAATTAATAACATTGCGGGTCAAACTAAATTACTCGCGCTGAATGCAACCATAGAAGCTGCTCGTGCAGGTGAGGCAGGCCGAGGTTTTACAGTTGTTGCAAGTGAAGTGAAAAACCTTTCTTCTCAAACCGAGAAAGCCACAAATGAAATTCAATCGCACGTAAATGAGATTCAATCGGCAGCAAGTAATACAGCTAAATCAATTAGTGATATTAGCGTCTTTATTGATCAAATTAATGAGGTTTCTTCTGCTATCGCCTCAGCAGTAGAAGAGCAAGGGGCGGCAACTCAAGAAATATCGAGAAATGTTCAAGAAGCCGCGACAGGTGTGGATGATGTTACTGTAAATATCTCTGCTGTAAATGAGACTGTGTCAAAAGTTAATGCACAATCATTAGAGGTGATGGCCATAGCAAATGAGTTGGAAAATCAAGCGGAATTATTAGCAACTGCATTAAATTCCAGTTAATTGTATTCCCCAATAGATAGTGTAAATGATTTCAGTCAATGAACCCTATTTGGGCATTTGGTAAAGTTGACTTTACATTTCTATTTGATTGGGAGGTCACAATGCATAAATCTATCAAACATCTTTTAGAGGCGCACACAAAGATGTTCGCTGTATTGGCCGAGTTTAATCACCAGTTTAGAGAATTCCGGTTGGGGAAAGATCTCGATCATGCTCTGATTGAGTCAATTCTTGATTACCTTAACCGCAGTGCACAGTTTAATCACCATCAAGCCGAAGATGAAATGCACCAATTGTTGTGTTCACGGTATCCCGTGGCAATTTCAAAGCTTTCTGATATTCCATTAGAACACGAAAGGTTATTCTTCCTTTGCGATGCCTTGAAAGAGGCTTTAAGTGATGTGGCAAGTGACGCTGAGCTGCCACGTATGTGGTTGGTTTCAGTTGCCAAAGAATATGAAAATGCCCAACTGCGGCATATGCATATGGAGGAAGATGTTTTGTTTCCACTTGCAGAACAATATTTCACTAAAGAAGACTGGATTGAAGTTCATACGCGAGTTTCACTCGGAAAAAATAAAGAGTTTGACCGCATTGAAGCCGCAGATATCGAAGATTTGCAGCAAGATATTGCCACCTGGAGTGATGACAAAATTCATTCCTAACTTGGTGTACTGTTAGCGCGCAGGTTGCCTCAGTCGTTGCTGCTTTTGCCAATTCTCGTCAATCCAATAGGGGGCTTGACTGGCTTCTAGCGGTGCCACGCCCTTAATTTGATCCGCGGCTTTTTCTGCGGCCATAATTGTTGGTGCATTTAGATTACCGTTTGTGATGGTTGGGAAAATTGACGAGTCGACCACGCGCAATCCTCCCACACCACGAACCCGGCATTCATTGTCCAGTACCGCCATCTTGTCTGTATCTGCCCCCATTTTGCAGGTACAAGAGGGATGGTAGGCGCTTTCAACGTTTTCGCGGACCCACGTATCAATTTCTTCATCGGTTTGAACGGCCTGCCCGGGTTGGATTTCTTCCCCCCGGAAAGTATCCAAAGATGGTTGATTGATGATCTCGCGGCTTAATCGAACTACTTGTCGCCAGTCTTGAATGTCATCTTGACTAGTGAGGTAATTGAATTGGATTTCTGGTTTATCCATTGCATTGGGCGAGGTAATCATGACATTTCCCCGGCTTGTCGGCTTGTTCGGCCCAACATGAACTTGAAATCCGTGTCCATCAAATGCAGTTCGGCCATCATAGCGCATGGCGGCGGGTAGAAAATGATATTGGATGTTTGGCCACTTTAAACCCGCGCGTGATCTGATAAAAGCGCAAGATTCAAAATGGTTGGTAGCCCCTAATCCATCTTTAAGCAGGATCCAACGGGCACCAATCATGCCTTTGCTAATTAGGTCAAGCTTACTGTTCAGCGAAATATTTTGTGTACAACGGAATTGAAAGTACACTTCCAAATGATCTTGTAGGTTTGCACCGACCCCGGGAAGGTCGACAATTGGATCTATCCCTTTTTCTTGGAGCTTTTCAGCAGGCCCGATACCAGACCGTTGAAGGAGAGTCGGTGAGCCAATGGAGCCCGCCGACAGGATGATTTCCTTCGAGGCTTCAAGTGTTTCCTTTACCCCATTTCTTGAGATTTCAACAGACACGGCACGCTTATCTATAAAGTTTACTTTTTCTGCAAGGCAACGGGTCAGTACCGTTAGGTTTTTCCGGTTTTTAATGGGATTTAAATAAGCATGTGCTGTGGATGCACGGCGGCCTTTATCGACGGTCATGTGCATGGGGCCGAAACCCTCTTGTTGAAAGCCGTTATAATCGTCGGTCGTGGGATAACCTGCGTCTTTCCCTGCATCAATAAAAGCCTGATACAGCGGATTTAGAGCCATATTATTTCCGTTATTTACAGAAAGTGGTCCGTCTCCGCCTCGATATTCATCTTCACCTTTGATCCAGGTTTCTGCTTTCTTGAAATAAGGTAGGACGTTTTCATAACCCCATTCTGTGGCGCCTTCAGTCTTCCATTCTTCAAAATCACAAGCATGGCCACGAACATATACCATACCGTTGATGGATGAGGATCCACCGAGCACCTTTCCGCGAGGGCAATCTAATTTTCGGTCATTAAGGCCGGGCTCGGGTAAACTATCAAAACCCCAATTGTATTGATCCATATTCATCGGAATTGAGAGGGCCGTGGGCATTGCAATAAAAATACTATTGTCAGAACCACCAAAGTCGAGCAAACACACAGATACAGTACTATCTTCTGAAAGACGGTTCGCGAGAACACATCCCGCGGAACCTGCGCCAACAATAATATAATCAAATGCCATAATGTGCGCCCAATACAATTAAAAACCGATAAGTATATTTATGCCATTGTACCTTAGTAAGTCATCCAAAATATTTATCGCCCCAGCACTTTTTATTTTTGCTTTTGACACTCTTAATTGAATAGTAAGAAACAATAGATAAATTATGAAAATCTAAAGTAGCGTGATTGTTTTAATGTTCTCTCATACTGATTGGTTGTCAGGAGTGACGTGTGGAAATTCCCGCTATCCCAGAATATGAAGACCAACGCCTTGAAGCGTTACGGAAATTAAGAGTTCTGGATACAACTCCGGAAGAGAATTTCGATCGCATTACGCGTCTCGTTTACAGTTTCTTCGGTGTTGCCGCTGTGCAGATCAATCTCGTCGATAGAGATAGAGTTTGGGCAAAATCTTCACAAGGTGTGCCAATTGACGCACGTTCAAGGGAACAATCTTTCTGCGCCCATGCCATAAACTCTGATGATATCCTTTGCGTTCCGGATACAAGGAAAGACTCCCGATTTACCGATAACTCGTTAATGCCAGACGGCAGCCCTGCACGTTTTTACGCAGGGATTTCTTTATCAGTATATGGTGGATTTAAGATTGGAACATTATGCATTTTTGATGCGGATCCCCGCGAGTTTACGTCTTCAGATTATAATGCAATGAAAGATTTTGCCCGCAACGTTGAACAACAATTCAATCTATCCAGATTGGAAGAAGACGGACGTTTTCTAATTTCACAGACATCTCGTTTGAATACTCTGTTAGAGACTGTTGCAGACGGTATTGTCACTGTTGATAGCAGCGGGATTATTGAAAGCCTAAATACAGCGGCGGCCCATATATTTGGATATGATCCAGGAGATTTGATTGGTGGGCCGATAGAAAGGTTAGTACCGGCTATTCTTGATGCAGGGTGGGATTCTTATGTGAAGCTGATCAAAAGTTCAGACGGTCTCTACAACTCAAATTCTCAAACAGATCAACTTGGTCTACATAACGTTGGTTCTCTGTTCCCGATGGAATTAAAATTTCGTGAAATGCATTTGGAAGGAAAATTATTATATACGGGCATCGTTCGGGATATAACGGAAGCAAAGGCTGTTCAGGACGAGATTAAGCTAAGCCGTGAGATCTTAGAGGCAACCAAGGAGAATATCCCGGTTGGGTTGAGTGTGTTTGATAAAAACCTTCGCCTGAAAGTGTCTAATTCTCATACTCCCGAATATCTAGAGTTACCTACGGAGTTGTTTACTATAGGTACGCATTTTAAAGACATTATGTCCATTTTAATTAAACGGGGGGATTTTGGCGAGTGGGATGATCGGAAACAGAAATCTGAATTAGAAAAAATGATTGCTTTGCCTAAGTCGCGACGGTTCGCCAAAATTGACAATGGCGAGCGTTATGTGGAAATTTCTAGTGCCAATATGCCTGGCGGTGGTTTCGTATCAACTTATATGGACATTACTGATCGCCTCAAAAATGAAGAAAAACAGGAAAGCTTGTTACAACAAGCCAACAAGGCCAACGAAGCTAAATCCAATTTCTTATCCACCGTTAGTCATGAAATTCGGACACCGCTCAATGGTGTCATTGGGGTCGCTCAGTTATTGGAGGATACACCGCTGGATCGCGATCAACGGCAAAAACTTGAAACAATATTACATTCGGGAAACACGTTGCTGTCATTGATAAATGACGTCCTGGATATGAATAAAATTGAATCTGGAAATCTGGAAATTGAATATATTATCTGTGATGTAAAAGAACTGTTCCGATCAATAATGGCACCTTTTGAAATGGATGCACTCGGTAGAGGGCTTAAATTTCATACTAATATCGATCCCCATGTCGAGAAATTCCTAATTGCTGATCCGACACGTCTTCGCCAAATCATCCTGAATTTAATTGGTAATGCCATGAAATTCACTGAGGTGGGGAGTGTAACTGTCTCTATTCGGGCCGGCGAAGCGTCACAGTCGTCAAAGGAAATAATTACCATAAGCGTTGAAGATACAGGTGTGGGAATTGCAGAAGACAGACAAGGTATAATCTTTAAATCATTCTCTCAAGCAGACACCTCGGTTAGCCGAAAGTTTGGCGGAACGGGTTTAGGATTGTCTATCGTGCAAACACTGGTCGCAATGATGGGGGGCGAAATTAGTCTTACCAGTACGCTTGGTGTGGGAACCTGTTTCGAGGTTTCCTTCGAATTCGATCGCGCCACTGAAGAGCAGGTTTTGGTTCAGGAAATGCAACTAGAAGGGTATCAAACTAGGGACATTGGCCCTTTAAATATTTTGGTTGCTGAAGATAATCACGTAAATGCACTTGTCACATCGTCTTTCCTTGAAAAATTAGGACATAGTTGTGAAGTCGCGGTAAACGGCCAATTGGCAGTGCAGGCCCTCGATTTTGCACGCTACGATATGATCTTAATGGATGTCCATATGCCGGTTATGGATGGTATTGAGGCAACCCGGAAAATTCGTCAAAATTTTCCGGGTGACATACTCCCGATCGTGGGAGTTACCGCTGAAGCATTTACAGATCGGCATAAATATATGAGAGAAATGGGGATGACAGATATTCTAACAAAACCATTTACGAAAGATCAGCTACAGAGAGTCATAAATCAAAATACTGTATTGAAAGGGGAAACTTTGACCATGGAACAAGATCAAGAAGCTGATACCTTAGAAAAATCAGATAGTTGTCTTAATTCAACACATCAATTAGCCGTTGGTAGCGATGTGAATATGACAGAGTTTATCGATCAATTAGGCCAAGAGGTTGCGTTGACTATCATTAGCAAGACGCCAGATTCCATAAGAGCCGAAATCAAGACATTGCATGAAGGTATCGCAGCCGGAGATAAGAGTGTTGTCGGACGAGCAGTTCACACAATTGCAGGTGTTGCTGGGTCCATGTGCGCTGAAAGATTGGCAAAGCAGGCATCATTGATGGAGCAGATGGCCGAGGATCTCGATGAAATCAAATCTGTTATTCCAGAATTCGAACAAACTGTTGAAGATACTATTATATGGTGGAACCAAGTTTTGGAAGACATCACTGTTGGGGTCTAAATTATACTCCAAAATACAAACCCCGCAAAATTTGAAGGGTTTGCATTTTAGAGAATAAAATTACTCAGCAGGTTGTGCATCCTGCTCTTGAATTTTGACAACTAATTTTTGTTGTTTTTTGTGGCGCCTGTTGTCAAAGAAGGCACCGACGTTTGCACCGACCATCAACAAGCAAGGAGTGACAATCAACGTAAGTGCCGTTGCAAAGGTTAAGCCGAAAGCAACTGCTGTTGATAACTGAACCCACCATTGAGATGACGGGGCGCCGGTGACAACCTCACGGGTGATGAAATCAATATTCACCTGCATGGCCATTGGCAACAATCCGAAGATCGTGGTGACTGTTGTCAGCATCACAGGACGTAAACGTTGCGCACCCGTCCTTAGCACAGCTTCCATCGCCGCCATACCCTCGCGCCGTAAATGGGCGAATGTATCGATCAGAACGATATTGTTGTTCACAACAATCCCGGCAAGGGAAATGACACCTACACCCGTCATAACAATACCAAAAGGTTGGCCTGTTAAAATTAAGCCGATGAGAACACCACCCGTAGACATGATAACGGCGGTCAGGATCAAGAGAGCATGGTAGAAGCTGTTAAACTGCGTCACCAAAATGATCGCCATCATGAACAATGCAACACCAAATGCTTTTCCAAGGAAGGCCTGTGCTTTTTTCTGTTCCTCGTCCTCACCTTTAAAGGTGTATTTGACAGCCGGATCAAGATTTGCTTCGGTCTTGATCCAATTCTCGATTTCCTTCACTTTTTCATCAACCAGAATGCCCGCAGTGACATTGGCCTTAATGGTCATTATTCGTCTGGAATCCGACCGCTTGATTGTGCCGACTTTCTGCTGCGGAGACCGTGTCGCAAAGTTAGAAATAGGGATCATACCCATATCCGTACTCACCCGAAGGTTATCCAGCTGTTCTAAACTGCGATAGCTTTCAGGGTAACGAATACGGATCTCAACTTCATCATCAACCTCGACTGGCCGGTACTCATGAGCCTTAATGCCATTCGTTACCAATTGTATGGTTTTGCCAACTGTTGTTACATCAGCGCCGAAACGTCCGGCTTGCGTGCGATCAACAACGATTTCCCATTCAATACCGGGGATTGCCCTGCTGTCTTCAAGGTCGATTAAATCTTCAACATTCTCATCCAAATATTTTCTAATTTTAGCGACTTCCGGCCCAATTTTTTCAGGGAAACGGGAGGACAATTGAATCTGAATGTCTTTACCTGTTGGCGGTCCTGTATCCGGTTGGCGTGTTTCAACAGATATACCTGCAATATGTTTTGTCATTTTTCGAATGTCTTCGAAAACGATCGCAGCCGGACGGCGTTCCTGCCAGTCCTTAAACTCCATTTGGATGACACCAATAACGTCTTCTGCGATATCCTGACCGTCTGATCCGCCACCTGTTTTTGAATAGATAGACGAGAAATCTTCAAGTTTCAGAACTTCATGTTCAACGGCTTTAACAAGGTCATCTTTTTCAAGCGTAGACATGTTGCCGCGAGCGTGAACATACGCCAACGCCATTTCAGGTTCCACTTCAGGGAAGAACTGAGTGCCGTTGTTATTAGAGCCGTAATATACGTAGATGCTGACCAAAGATACGATGGCGAGCATGGCAATTTTACCCGGATGACGCAGGCAAAACGCCAGCGAGTTTACATAGGCGCCAGTCGCCCCGCCAAGAGTCCGAACATCCCCGGTTTCTGCTGCAGCGAGAGCCTTCAACGTCTTTGAGTTCACCGTACCAGGTTTTCCAAATACAGATCCGAGTGTGGGAACAAAAACCAATGCCATTAACAGGGAACCGGTCAACGTCGTTATGAGGGTGAGAGGAAGGAATTTCATAAACTCTCCCACCACGCCCGGCCAAAACAACAAAGGCATGAAGACGGCTAATGTCGTCGCGGTGGAGGCGATAATTGGCCACGCCATGCGTTTTGCAGCAAGTCCGTAAGCTTCAACTTTATCATAGCCTTCAGCCATCTTCCGGTCAGCAAACTCGGTGACAACAATGGCACCATCAACTAACATTCCGACCGCTAGGATCAAACCAAACAACACCACAATATTGATCGTAAAACCAAACAAGTAGAGATATAGAATTCCGATAAGGAACGAGCCCGGAATAGAAAGTCCAACCAAGCCGGCGGTACGAACACCAAGGGCACTAATCACAACAATCATCACCAAAATAATGGCGCTGATAATGTTGTTTTGGAGATCTTTCAGCATGCGCCGAATGTCTTTGGATTTATCTTGGCTAAACGTAACTTGTAACGCTGCGGGCCAAATTTTCTGTTCTTCTGCAACAAGTGCTTGGACATCTTCGATTGTATCGATGATGTTTTCGCCGAGACGTTTTTTAATCTCAAGTACGACCGCAGGCTTGCCGTTAAGACGAGCGAAGCTGTCAGCATCTTTGAAAGTTCTGCGGATTGTTGTTACGTCACCAAGGGTGACAACAGCATCACCCGAAACTTTAAGGGGAATAGAGAACACATCTTTGGCTGATTCAAAAAGGCCGGGAACTTTAATTGAAAAACGACCTTTACCCGTATCCATGGCACCAGCTGCCACAAGCTTATTGTTAAGTTGGACAGCACTGATCAGCTGAGAGTTGGAAATTTTGTAACTTTCCAACTTCACCGGATCAATTATGACTTCGAGAACTTCCTCTCGGTCACCGCCAATGTCAGCAGACAGAACACCAGGTAACCCTTCAATGTCGTCTTGCAAGTTTTTTGCGATGCGGATGAGGGAGCGGATCGGCATGTCACCTGAAAGTGTCACAACGAGAACTGGAAAGAGGCCTACATTCACTTCATGAACACTTGGATCGTCAGTCTCATCTGGGAGTTCTTTTTTAGCGATATCAACTTTCTCACGAACGTCATCAAGCGCGCTATCTGCGTCAAACCCGGCTTCAAATTCCATCAAAACAGAGGCAAACCCTTCGCCAGCTGTTGATTTCATTTCCTTGATGCCTTCAATGCTTCGAAGCTCAACCTCCATAGGACGCACAAGCAAACGTTCTGCATCTTCAGGGGAAATACCTTCATGGGTCATCGACACATAAATGATCGGAATATTGATGTCCGGGTCAGCTTCTTTAGCGATATCAACATAGGCTGTGAAGCCTGCAACCAAAATCAACACTAGTGCGCTGATGACGGTCCGAGAGCGGTTTATGGCCGCTTCAATAATGGCGTTCATTATTGGACTCCAGCAGTTTTATTCTGTGGATTAACCTTCTCGCCAGCCCGCACAAATTCCTGCCCGACTTTAATGAGCCGAGTTTGAGCCGGTAGCCCTGTAACCCAAGCGCCAGCGCTTGAATCTGTCAAAACATTAACCGGGAAAAATTGCACAATGTCGCTGTCATCAACCGAGCGAACGCCTAAAATACCTGTATCGTTTAGCGTAAGGATCGCAGGAGAAATAAATGTGGCCATCACTTCTTCTGTTGAGAAAGTGGTTTCTGCAGTTACACCAGCACGAAGGTCACTATTGTCGTTTTCAACTAGTAGCTCAACCCGGAAAGTCCGAGTGGCAGGATCAGCTTTCTTACCGATAAAGCGGATCACGCCTTCTACGGTCTCGCCCGTAACAAGTTTAGAAATTCCCTTGTCGCCTATTTTGATTTTGTTGACATAGACTTCTGAAACTTGACCCGTAACCAAAAAGGGATCTTCATCTACAAGTGTGATAACTGAATTGCCGTCTTTAATGTAGTCGCCAATCTCGGCTTGTCGTTCTTCAACGACTGCGTCAAATGGAGCCTTAATGATTAAATCAGCCATTTTGATACGAACAGATTCAGCTTTTGCCAGTGCACTGTCGAGGAGAGCTTTGGTTCCAGCAAGAGTGGTTTTGGCACTGAAACCTTTTTTGCTTAAAGATTTTGCCGCTTTATATTCGATTTGGCGTTGGCGAATGAGTGCTTCAGCTTCTGCCAGTTGGGCTCTACGATCCTTAATGGCAAATTTCACCAAAGTATCGCCTTTTTTCACCCGCTGACCGATCTCTACATATATTGCAACAACGCGGCCCGGTGTTTCCGCTTTTATAGTGACGGTTCTGATGGATTCTGTCGTGCCTCGAACAACGATTTGTTGGGCTCGAAGTTCAGCATTGAACATTTGAACGTCAACCTGAGTAGGGTCGACTTTCTTTGGGCGCAAAGCAGCTGCTATTTCAGATGCATTTGGCTCCGACTTCTGTGCATCAGCGTCAATTGCAACAGTTTCGGGTTGTTCAAATTGTCCAGATACAATCCAGCCTGTTACACCAACGGCGATGATTGTAGCAATAATTACTGAGCGGTTCACTTTGTCACCTCTTCATATACGACAAATAGAAGTAAATTATTCAGCAGCATGGTCCGCTAAAAGGGCCTCTGCTTCGATTAAATGTCTGTTTTCTTGCATGTATTTGATGGCAGCGGATTTAACTGCGATACCGTAACCACAGAGAAATCTATCGGTGAGTGCTTGTTTCATATCACACTCACCTGACAATATCTCTATGTTCGACTGATAGGATTCGATTAAATCATCTATGACTTTCGCGATATGACTTGCAGGTAATAAATGTGCAAACATCAGTGTCGCAAGGGTCTCTGATTTGAATTTTTCTGGGGCAGGCGTGCCTTCCATTTCCTTAAGAAACGTCAGTTGCCCATCAAGCGTGATCGAATAGATTTTTTTATCAGGTCGCTTGCTTTGGCTTTTTGTCCGGCAAGACACTAATCCATCAGTCGTCAGTTTGTTTAACGCAGGGTAAATGGAGCCGTAACTGGCATCGTAAAACATGCCCAGTCGGTCTTGAAACGCTTTCTTGATTTCATAGCCTGTTGCATCCCCAAAAGTGAGTATACCCAAGCATAAAGTTCGAACGTCCATTAATTCCAGCCAATAACCGCAAAATATAGCAAGTTACATATATCAATTCGATATATATCGGAATGGCATAATAGAAAATACGACTTTTAAGTCTGTGATGGATGTCACTAGGCTGTGATTGAAATCAAAGCATTGTGAATATTAGTGAGATTTGTGGGTGGTGAGACGGGAGTAAACGTCAAATGTGACGGATATGATCCAAATCCAAGACTTTTTCAACGATGCAGTTCACATTGAATAGCTGAGAAAAATTACCATCTAAGTTCATAGCGACTGAGGTTGGCATAGTGCCCACCATAACAATAAACACAATACCAAGAAATGTAGCTGTTAATGCTGATAACACTGTGATGTACATTGTTTCGCCCCTGTTGAACTGGAATACCCATTAGTAGGGAGCAACTTTGCACTATTCAGGGCTCAATCGCGGCAATTTGAAGGCAATTGATCCATCACAGCGCTTTGCAAGTGGTTACTTACCTTTCGTGTCTTTGCGTCTTTGGCGAAGGTCTTTGACAATCGTCAATCTTTCAGCATTGTCCAAATGGACCCATCCGCCAATTTCAATGCGAGATCGGTAGCAGCCGATACAATATTTGTTATCCAGATCCATCGTACAAACCCCAGTGCAAGGGGACGCGATGCTTTGGGTGGGGATATTTCTCAAAACTTTTCTATGCATAGATGCTTACACTTTCTTCGTTAAGATGTCGCGCAGCGCATTAAATGGCAAGAGCACACAAATATGACGACTGAAATGATCTCTAACGGGGATGAAGTAGCTGAGCTTTTCCCATGGAGGTTCTGTTGTATCATCGCCATTTTTTAGAATATTTTCGACTTTATCCCGAATGGCTTCCACATCAGAAATGGTAAGGCCAATAGCATTTTCAGCTAGCAGCGATGCAGACGCCTGACACAGAAGGCATGCCCGATTTTCTTGGGCCAGTTCGCTAATACGACCATCTTCCAGTTTGACCTGAATAGTGATGCGGTCACCGCATGTGGGATTATCTAGCGTCCCCTCGAAATCAGGAGCATCAAGGGATCCGGAGCCTGCGGCATTAGCGGCAAGTCGCATGAGATTTTTTTGATAGAGTTCTTGGATCACAATTTACTCGCTATTCTTATTTTTAGGGTCGGTTAGGGATGCTAATATCTCAGGGGTATCTATATCGACAAAAATACTGGAACTGTCAATTTCAACGGTATGGACAACATGGTCATTGCCTGAAATCAATGCTTTTGCACCAATGTCTCCGGAAATATCTCGAACTTCTTCCCAGAATTGGCTGGAAATTAGGGCCGGATTCCCCCGCTTGCCATTTTGGGTGGGGACGATAATCGCGCGGCCCTCTTCAGGATTAAACGCTGCAATAAGCAGGTTGAGTTGCTCTGCTGATACAAATGGCATATCCCCAAGACACACCAAAATGCCATCTGATTTTTCATGCAACAGCTCAAACCCAAGTTTGAGAGATGTGGACAAGCCTTCTGCAAAACGAGGATTTTGAACGCTCGTAATGTTCAAATCCCATAGTGACTTGACGATGCTATCAGCCTCATGGCCAGTCACAGTGAGAATATCGTCAACGTTCGCTGCAAGTAGGGTTTCTGCTACATGACGAACCATGGGTTTGCCATCAATTAGTGCTAGCAATTTGTTTTGACTTCCCATCCGCCGGGATTGCCCTGCCGCCAGTAAGACGGCTGTAATCTGTTTGGATTTTTCAGGGGATTTTTTCCCAACCGATTTATTGCGAGGGTGAGGGCGGCTGGAAATTTCCTTCAATAGTCCGCCTTCACCCATACCCATAATGTCTGCCGGTCCTATGGGTATATCTGACAAAATTCGTTGAAGTACCCAATCGAAACCGTTTAGTTTTGGAGATCGGGTACAGCCGGGAAGACCAACGACACTGACATCTTCTAATTGGCCCAGCAGTAAAAGATTGCCGGGGTCTACGGGCATTCCAAAATGCTGGGTTTTGCCGCCCGCTTGTAATAGTGCAGTTGGAATAACATCTCGAATATCTGTAATGGCCGACGCACCAAATATTAAGATTAAATCGCAGTTTTCTTGTTGCAGATCCAGAAGCGCTTGGGTCACGTCATCTTCATGATGGGAAACTGTTTGTCTAACTGATATTTCATTATCACAATGGAGCAAGCGACTTTGCAATACCTTTTCAGATTTGGTGATGAGCTTTTCGGTTGTGCCTGGTAGTTTGGTCGAAATAACACCAATTTTTTTTGTCTTGAACGGTGCCACTGAAACAAGTTTAGTTTCAGCAAGTTCTGAAAAACCGGTGGCCTTTTTTACGTTATCGTCTGAAGTGGAAAAGGGAATGATTTTGATGGTGGCAAGCATCTGACCATCGTCGACCTTTTCGAAATTTTTGACAGAGGCAACTGTAATCGATGGATCGATAGTGTTGATTTTATTGATAAGATCACGGTTGATAATTGCAACGCCGTTTTTCGTCGCCATGAGGTTTGAGCGACCTGTGAACGGTGGGCGAACGGAGACGTTATCTCCTGCGAGTGGTTCCGCAATCTCAAAAGCCGCGGTGTTTTCGGGAACATCACCGTCTTCCAGCTTGGCAGCAAGTACCGATTTTTCGCCCGTAAGTCGTAGTTCAGCTAGAATTTCATCTGTTAAAAGGGTGCCCTTTTTACACAGACCTAATTTTCCAGCATTAATTGCGTGGGCGAGGATGGCACCCTCTGCATCTTCCAAATCCAGCCGGCTAAAAATCATTCGATAGCCTTTCCGCGCAGACAAGCGGTTAATTCAGCCATGATAGAAACAGCGATTTCTGCAGGTGATTGGGCTCCAATATCAAGTCCCACCGGACCGTTGATCCGCGCGATATCAGTTTCGCTAAACCCCTTTGCCGTCAGTCGTTGATGCCGTTTTGCGTTGGTTCGAGTGCTGCCAAGCGCGCCAATATAAAACACATCAGATTTCAACGCAGCCTCAAGCGCAGGGTCATCCAATTTCGCATCATGGGTTAATGTCACAATTGCACTGCGTCTGTCCGGGGCAAGTTCACCAAGGGCGTCATCTGGCCATCTGTCATCAAGGGCCACATTTGGAAACCGCATTTCAGATCCAAAACTACGGCGTGGATCAATGACGATTACTTCGTATCCAGTGGCCGCCGCCATTGGCGCAAGTTTTTGAGCAATATGAACCGCGCCCACGATAAATAGCCTTAAGGGTGGATTGAAAATGTTCAGAAAAAACACATCATCGTCGATTTTAGCTTCATGGGGTTTATCAAATCGAAGCGCTGTGCGAGCCTCATCCAGCAGTTCTGAGACTTCGTGTGTCTCGAAGGGGTAGAGTAACTCACTCTTCCCACTGGTTAAATTGGTCGCAAGGACCACCTGCCTCTTACTTTTGCGAGCAATCTGAAGCTCTTGTAATAAACTGTTATCCATGGTGTGCCTTACCCTACTGCTTCGACAAAGATGCGGATTTTTCCGCCGCAGGCAAGGCCAACTTCCCAAGCATCATCATTACTGACCCCAAATTCTAATGTTTTGTGACCACCGCTATTCATCAGCTCTAACGCTTCTTGAATTACGGCTCCCTCAACACATCCGCCGCTGACTGACCCTACCATATTACCGGCCTCGTCAATGGCAAGTTGGCTGCCAACTGGACGCGGGGCCGAGCCCCATGTTTGGATAACAGTGGCAAGCGCAACCTTTTTGCCTTCAGTTTGCCAGTGAAGGGCGCTTTCAATAACATCGTCTCTAGCGGCTAAGTCTAGATCTGTATTCATACCACAAACCTTCCCTGTACTGAATGTCCCTTATCGGGTGATGAGAGTAATTTAGATAGATCTTGTAGGCTTTGTAGATTGTGCACGGTTCGGAATATATCCACATGCGGTAAAATTGCTTTAATGCCGCGCGCTTTAGGTTCGAACCCTTCATATCGCAGCAACGGATTTAGCCAAATCAATTGACGGCAGGATTTATGCAACCGGTCCATTTCAGTGCCAAGTCCGTGTTCTTCATCGCGATCAAGCCCGTCTGATATAAAAAGGACAACAGCGCCTTGTCCTAAAACACGGCGAGACCAATTTTTGTTAAATTCGGCAACAGTGCTTCCAATTCGGGTGCCGCCAGACCAGTCTTCTACTTTTTCGCTTACGGCATCCAACGCATCGTCAACATCTCGGTATTTCATGTAGCGCGTGATGTTGGACAGGCGCGTTCCGAACAAGAATGTATGAACGCGGTCCCGGTCATTGGTAAGGGCGTGTAAAAAGTGAAGGAGCATTCTGCTGTATTGGGACATGGAGCCGGAAATGTCACATAAAACAACAAGCGGGGGATGGCGTTTAACTTGTGATTTGTATTTGAGCGGAATAGCACCACCGCCAGAGCGCAGCGCTGCGCGCAAGGTTCGGCGCATGTCGATATTTCCGCTGCGAAGGTCTGTTTGCAAGCGTCTGGTTTTGACTTCCCGAATAGGTAGGCGGAGGTTTTTCATGGCTTTCTTTGCCAATTCCAGTTCTTCAAGGCTCATATCTTCAAAGTCTTTAGTTTGAAGAAGTTCCTTATTGGACGTAGTGAGTTCCGCGTTTATCTCAATCTCTTCCTTGCCGCCATCGTCGTGATCTCCCGGAGCTTCAGAGGGGGCAAGGGCTTGGGACAGGCGTTTGGAGATTTCTTCATGATCACTGTGGACTTGATCGAGAAAAGTCGTTGGCAACATCATATCCATCATTTTTTTAAGGATATCTGGATTTTTCCAAAAAATATGAAATGCCTGATCAAAAAGGTGCCATTGATCATGTCGATTGACGAATACAGAATGTAACGTCCAATAAAAGTCATCACGCCGTTCAAGTCCTGCGCACTCAACCGCTTTTAAGGCCTCAATAACACGGCCCGGGCCAACCGGAATTCCCGCTTTTCGAAGGGTGCGGGCAAAATGAAGAATGTTTTCAGCGAAGGTACCGTCGTTATTTGCGGTCCCTTCGTTGCGATCATCCAGCGGCGTCATTGGAGAGTTCCAATTCTGTATTGATTTGGGCAATGAGTTCAGCGGCTTCGCTGCCTTGAATTTTGGCAATGTCGTCTTGATATTTTAACAAAACACCAAGCGTGTCATTAATGACATCTGGATCAAGGGAGATCACGTTAAGTTCGGTCAGCGCGTTTGTCCAATCGAGGCTTTCAGCAATTCCTGGCAGTTTAAACAAGGCAGGATCAGTGCGTAATTTTTGGACAAATGCGACAATCTGAGCCGATAGCTCTTTATCCGCACCTGGAAGTTTGCGGCTTATGATCTCTTTCTCGCGTTCTGCATCTGGGTAATCGACCCAATGGTAGAGGCAACGCCGTTTAAGCGCATCATGAATTTCACGGGTTCTATTTGACGTAACAATAACAATTGGGGCTTCTTTTGCAGCAATCGTTCCAAGTTCAGGAATGGTAATTTGGAAGTCTGATAGAATTTCAAGAAGGTAGGCTTCGAAAGGCTCATCAGTTCGATCGAGCTCGTCAATTAACAGAACGGGTGCTCCGCGCCCTGTATCTTCCAGTGCGTTCAGCAGGGGGCGTTTGATTAGGAACTTTTCAGAAAAAATATCACTGCCAAGTTTGTCCTTATCGACGCTATCTGTTGCTTCTGCCAACCGGATTTCGATCATCTGGCGGGCGTAATTCCACTCATAAACAGCAGACGATACATCCAGCCCTTCATAGCACTGTAGTCTGATAAGAGGACGGTCTAACTGATCTGCGAGGACTTTCGCAATCTCCGTTTTCCCAACACCGGCTTCGCCTTCTAGGAAAAGGGGACGGCCCATTTTTAAAGACAAATATAGAACCGTCGCTAAACTGCGATCAGCGACATAATCGGCTGCTTTGAGAAGAGTTTGAACATCGTCAATTGAATTGGGTAAGCTCGTAGGCATGCCGGTAATACTCATTTCTGAAGTAAGTGTTTGTCCAGAATATATCATCTGTTCAAAAGCCACAATGACGGGGCGGATCAATTGTAACAACTGTCATAAAAAAAGGGGGAAGCGAACTTCCCCCAAGATTATTTTCTGTCTAAGGTCTAAGACGCTGCATCAACAGCCCGAGCTGCCATTACAGAAATCAAATGCGCCCGATAATCCGCGGATGCGTGAATATCTGCATTTAGCTTATCTGCAACTGTCTGAATCCCTTTAACTGCAGCGCCGGAAAAATTACCGCTAAGAGCGGCTTCCATATCACTTTGACGGAACACACACGGGCCAGCACCGGTAACGGCGACACGGGCACCACTTGTTGTTTGAGCAACAAATACGCCAACCAGTGCAAAACGTGATGCTGGATTTGGAAACTTGGCATACGCTGCTTTTTGCGGCACTGGGAAAGTAACCTTTGTGATCAGTTCCCCATCTTCAAGTGCTGTCTCAAACAGATCGACGAAGAAGTCGTCAGCAGTAATTGACCGCTTATTCGTATGAACTGTCGCATTTAGAGCAACAAGTGCAGATGGATAATCCGCCGCCGGATCATTGTTGGCGATTGAGCCACCAATAGTTCCCCGGTTTCGCACTTGGGCATCACCAATATGCGCCGCCATATCAGCCAAAGCTGGTATGGATGAGCGAACATCTGATGACGTTGCAACAGTGCCATGTGTTGTCATGGCGCCAATTGAAATTTCACCGCCGCTGACGGAAATTCCTTTTAGATCTGAAATTCCACCAAGGTCCACGAGTTTATCGACTTGTGCCAAACGGAGTTTCAGAGTTGGCAAGTAAGACTGACCACCGGCAAGGAACTTATCGTCCTCGCCGACAGCACCTGCTGCATCGTTTATCCCCGAAGGGCGTTCATAATTGAATGAATACATTTTCTAATTTTCCCTTCTTTAGGCGTTTTGTGCTGCGCGCCAAACTTTTTCAGACGTTGCAGGCATGTCTATTTCTTTACCAAGCGCATCAGTGATCGCATTCATCAAAGCTGCAGGTGCTGCAATAGCACCGGCTTCACCGCACCCTTTTACACCCAGCGGATTACTGGGGCAGGGGGTGTTCGTGGTTTCAACTCTGAAATTTGGAAAATTGTCAGCACGTGGCATGCAATAATCCATATACGATCCAGTCAGTAATTGTCCGCTGTCATCGTCATAGACAACACCCTCAAGGAGAGCCTGTCCGATGCCTTGCGCAACACCGCCATGAACCTGACCTTCAACAATCATTGGATTAATGACGTTACCAAAGTCATCGGCCGCAGCCCAATCAACAACTTCAACAACACCTGTGTCTGGATCAATTTCGACTTCAGCAATATGTGTTCCCGCTGGGAACGTGAAGTTTAACGGATCGTAAAATGCATTTTCAGCGAGCCCCGGCTCCAGATCAGCTGGATAATTGTGAGGCACATATGCGGCAAACGCAATTTCACCAATGGTAAGTTGCTTGTCAGTGCCCGCGACGGAAAAGACACCGTGCGAATGTTCGATGTCATCGGCAGAAGCCTCCATCAAATGCGCTGCAATCTTTTTCGCTTTCTCAACAATTTTGTCAGCCGCCTTAGTAATGGCAGAACCACCAACCGCAAGAGAACGTGAACCATAAGTTCCCATACCAAATGGAACCTTTGTTGTATCGCCGTGAACAACTTCGATGCTCTCAAACGGAACACCAAGCTGATCAGCAATCAACTGCGCAAAAGTCGTTTCATGGCCTTGGCCATGGCTATGACTTCCCGTGAAGACTGTAACCGAACCCGTTGGATTAAAACGAACTTCTGCACTTTCCCAAAGACCAACGCCGGCGCCAAGTGAGCCAACCGCTGCAGACGGTGCAATACCGCATGCTTCGATATAGGCTGAAGATCCGATACCGCGAAGTTTGCCATTGGCAGCGGACTTAGCTTTACGGGCGGCAAAGCCAGTATAGTCAATCATGTCTTTGGCTGTTGTCATTGTGAGCGGATAATCGCCCGTGTCATAAGTCATGATCACAGGAGTCTCATATGGGTAGGCATCTGGCTGAATGAAGTTTTTCAGACGGAGCTCCGTTGGGTCCATATTCATATCGCGGGCAGCCCGCTCCATGATCCGTTCAACAACATAAGTGGCTTCAGGCCGTCCCGCGCCGCGGTAGGCATCCACTGGTGTTGTGTTGGTGAACAGGGCTTGAACTTCAGCATAGATGCACGGCATTTTATATTGGCCGTTCAACAATGTCGCATACAGATATGTTGGCACTGCTGATGCAAATGTGGACAGATAAGCGCCCATATTGGCTTTTGTTGAGACACGGAAACCAAGAATATGACCATCAGCATCAAATGCCATTTCAGCATGTGTCGCATGATCACGGCCGTGAGCATCAGTTAGGAAAGATTCTGACCGGTCAGCTGTCCATTTAATGGGACGGCCCACACGCTTGGAGGCCCATACAGCTGTCGTCTCTTCTGCATAGAGGAAGATTTTTGTGCCAAATCCACCACCAACATCAGGCGCAATAACCCGAAGTTTATTTTCAGGTGCAACACCAACGAATGCAGACAAGAGCAGTCGTGCAACATGTGGGTTTTGGCTAGTGGTATGCAAAGTGTACTCACCAGTGCCCGGATCATATTCACCAAGTGCGGCACGTGGTTCCATAGGGTTTGGAGATACACGATTGTTGATCAAGTCGATTTTTGTAATGTGGTGGGCGTTGGTGAAGGCAGCATCAACTGCGGCTTTGTCCCCAATTTCCCAATCATAACACTGATTACCAGCAGCTTCTTCATGAACTTGAGGCGCTCCCGCTGCAGCGGCTTGGCGAACGTCGGTTACAGATTTTAATTCTTCATAATCGACATCGATTAATTCAGCAGCGTCTTTTGCCTGTTGCAAAGTTTCAGCAACAATAAAGGCAACTTGGTCGCCAACATGTTTTACTGTGTCTGTTGCAAGGCAAGGATGCGGAGGAGCCACATGAGGCGATCCGTCTTTACTATTAATTCCCCAACCACAGATAAGTCCGCCAATACCATCGGCAGTCATGTCCGCGCCTGTAAAAATATCAACAACTCCCGGTGCGGTCTTAGCAGCACTCAGATCAATGTTTTTTATTTTAGCAAATGCATAAGGTGAGCGTAGGAAGTGACCATGCGTTTGCCCAAATTTATTGATATCATCGAGGTATTTTCCGTTACCTGTGATGAAGCGTTGGTCTTCTTTACGTTTAACAGATACGCCTATTCCATTTTCTACTGACATAAATCACCCTCCCATTTTCTCCGAAGCATCTTTCACAGATTTGACAATGTTGTGATAACCGGTGCAGCGACAAATATTGCCTTCCAGTTCCTTGCGAATTGTCTCTTCAGTGGGATTAGGATTGCGTTTGACCAAATCAACCGCACTCATAATCATGCCAGGTGTGCAGAAACCACATTGTAGTCCGTGATTCTCTCTGAAGGCAGTTTGCATTGGATGGAGATCATCGCCAGAGGCAAGGCCTTCAATCGTGGTTACGTCTGATCCGTCAGCTTGAACAGCCAACATCGTACAAGACTTAACGCTGTCACCATTTACGTGCACTGTACAGGCACCGCATTGGCTTGTGTCACAGCCTACGTGGGTTCCTGTTAAACGCAGGTTTTCGCGGATAAACTGGACTAAAAGTGTATTCGGTTCTACGTCCGCGTTTACACTTTTCCCGTTCACCGTCATTGAAACGGATGTCATTTGGTTTCCTCCCTAGCTCATTTTTTGTCACACAAATTTATGTGACGGTGATATTTTTATTTAGGATCTTATATCGATATTTTTTACAGCTCTTATTAGTCTTGTCTTCTTTGACCATCGGGTCAAGATAAAGAAATATTGAGCCTTCAATCGGTCGGCATTTTCTCGATTTAAGAATTTTGCGACAGAAAGTACAAAACTGCGGCAACGCAGATTGCCACTGGAATAAGGATAGATGGTTTCATCCATGAAGCGCTTGTCGGCTCTTGAGAATTTTCTGTATCAGAAGTTGGCGCTGCTGGGGCCGGGATATTTTCTTCAACGGCAGGGGGTTCTTCTGATTTCGAAACACTGACAAGTTCATTGAAATTTTTAAAAAAATCTCCTGCCAATTTTTTCGCGGTACTATCAATAAGCCGAGATCCGATTTGGGCCATTTTTCCGCCAACAGATGCTTTTACATTGTAGCTGAGGAGCGTTCCGCCGTCTGTATCGCTTAATGAAATATCCGCGCCACCTTTACCAAATCCAGCGGCGCCGCCTTTTCCCTCGCCCGTAATCGTATAGCCATTAGGAGCGTCAATATTGCTTAAAGTGACTTGCCCTTTAAACGTCGCCTTAACAGGTCCAATTTTAACTTTGACTGTTGCTGCAAAAGACGTGTCATCGGTTTTGTCGACAGATTGACAACCGGGAATAGCTTGCCGCAAAACCTCCGGGTCGTTAAGGGCTGCCCAGACTTGTTCTTTTGGTGCGTTGATCAGCTCTTCGCCGCTCATTTCCATGTTGCTACCTCAATATCCTGATTTTGTGGGCTCTAAACCTAACGGAAGAAGAAGTCCGGCTGCAAGGGGTAATGAGAAAGGATTCACTCGTTAGATCTATTTTTGCAATATTATGGTTTTAATTGCTGATTAACCATTACAAACTATCCTTCATGCAAACTGGTTTTAAGGGATTTGAGTATGCGGCCGGCGATTAGATCTACATTTGATGTTATTTCTTGGCTTGAAGCACGGAGTGTGGCTGATGAAGTCAGCCTAAACCCGTCTGCTTTAATGAAACTTCTCTATTTGGGGCAAGCATTATATGCCAGCGATAACAAGAAAACCAAGTTGATGCCCGCTACTTTTTTGGCAACCGACGTTGGGCCAATTATCCCCGATGTTTTTTTAGCAATGGAACACGGCGTAAAAATTAGCGACCCTGTTGAGCCAACTCCAGTAATTGAAGAGTTACTATCTGCAATCTGGACAACTTATTCAGGATTAACGGAAACTGAACTTGATAAGATTTTGTTGGCTGACATGGCCATAAAAGCTGCCAAGGATCGGGGCCGTAATTCAGAGATTTCAATGGCGGAAATGGCAAAGGCTTATCCCGGAGGAATAGACGCTCTCCAAGGGCAAAGTCTTATTAGCAAATTTCCCGATGGATCACCTTATAAGATGGAACATTCAAATTTGGATGCAGTCCCGTCAGCAAATCAGGAAGTCAGGTTTACTGCAGACGGCAGGTCAGTGACCAAGTGGGTCCCTAAAAAGAAAGTCAGATCCAAAGACCTGAAGAGTTCTAAGAATTAGGGTTTTTTGAACCTTTTTTCGAGACCTTTACAATAATCTTCCTGCGTTTTCCCAAGGCCTTCTGTAATCCAGACCGCGTCGTAGGCAGAATATAAATTCCATTGGTCGGGTTCGGATAATTCTTCAGAAAGTGACAGCACAAAAATATTATCTGCTTTCAAGTGGATCGGTACGGCACGATCTTTTCGGATGTGCCCGTTTCCGGCTACTAAATACGCTCGTTTCGTTTTGTCTCGCGTCAACATTTGCCTTGCAAGGAGTTTATCCTTTTTGATTTGAATCAGGCTCATGGGCCGAACCATATTATCAGGCAGCATATTGCAATGGCTGAGTTCAATGGTTTCATCAAGTTCTGACAGTTGATCTGCAGATAAAAGATCGGCAAGCACTGTTCTATCTTCATCCATATCCATCAGCTGTTTCCGAGGAAAACTACCATACTTGATGATAGCTTTCGCATTTTTTGTAGCTTCAAAAAGCGGCGCATAAAATGCCCAATCGGGCCACCCACTTTTGGACCAGCTTAAGGCCTCTTCAAGTTCATCGTGTGTCAGGGTACCTGAAAGGTATCGGTCGATAACGGGTTGCTGATCCGAATTTATCATTTCAAAAACGACAACATCGCCAGCATTCAACGTGTTTTTGAGAATTTTTTCCTGAATAATATGATGTTGTGGATTATCGTGTTTTTCCCCAAGCAACACATAATCAGCGGCAGCCACCCGTTTCGTCAGACCAGAATTTTCGGCCGTGTCATAGAAGTCAGCTGTGTCATTTGCCTTATGTGAGACACAACCGCTTAGGACGGCAAGCGTCAAGGCCGAAATAATAAGAGCCTGTTTTTTCATGAAGAACCTCAAGCGTAGAAAATCGTCACCATAAGACCGAACACCAACAGGATAACGGCGACGGCCGAGCCTGAAGACACTGTTGCCGACATAAGTGCGCCGCGGCCATGTGTTGATATCGCCCATTCGATGATGAAATCAATAAGTTGGCGAGCGCGTTTTAGGAAGCCTGTCCAGACGGTGTTAATCCAACCGCCAAGCTTGATAGCTGTATTTTTAAACAGTTTCCTATAAAACCAATCGAAATCGAGATTAATGCCAGCACTCATAATTGGGTATATGGCAAGCCGAATGGCTGCTGCAAAAGCAAGCGCTGCAAACGCAATCATTTGAAGTTGTGTAACCACATGACTTGCCGTGTAGACTTGGTAATCCATTTCAAACGGTAACCATTCGAACAACACCGCAGGGTATACGCCGATGAGGATTGCGAGACTTGCAAGCAGTGCCATAGCAAGCAACATATGAAGAGGAGCTTCACTTGTGCGCATGCCATTGTCTTTACTGAAAAAGCCAAATACCGGAATTTTAAGACCGACATTGTCAATGACTGCAATGGCCCCGAACAGCATTACAAGCCACAGAAACACCATCTTAGCATCAAGAGCCGCTGACATAATCAATGCTTTAGATGCAAATGCCGCCGTTAAGGGGAATGCCACGATAATGAGGGCACCAATAACGGCAAAGAAACTGGTAATTGGCATTGATTTATAAATTGCGCCAAGCTCTGATATCTTCGCTGTTCCTGTGCG
>CAJXWA010000030.1 GCA_913062525.1 uncultured Alphaproteobacteria bacterium
GGCGGATTGATTTCCATGATGAATGCCATTGCTGTTGAATTTGCTGGTAAAGGTATTACCGCGAACTCTATCCTTCCCGGTTGGATTGAAACAGCTATGACTGAGCCGATGTTCAACTGGTCTAAATTTTCGGACAACGTAAAACCACGTATCCCGGCCGGTCGTTGGGGCAACCCAGAAGACTTCGGCGGAATCGCGGTCTATATTATGTCCAATGCCAGCTCGTATCATACGGGCGATACTTTCCTAATTGATGGTGGTTACTTCTTGTTTTAAGCAACCTAACTAAATTCCGGTCCCGCCATGGGGCCGGAAACTTAATAATCAGCCGTTTGCTGCACTATTTTCAAGATATTGATCAATTTGAGAAATTCGGTCAGCTCCCCAATACACTTGATCGTCCACTTTGAACCATGGCATGCCAACGGCTCCGCTTTCAACAGCAGCTTTGGTTGCCTCTATCATTGCCGCCTTTGCCTCTTGATCTTCCGCAGCACGGGCCAGATACTCGAGATCAAGCCCTAATGAGCGTGCCAAATTTATTAAATGTTCCGGCATGGTGATTTGCTTACCCTGACCCCAGAACAAATCGCAAACGCCCTCTGCAAATTTCTTCGCAAGAGCCTTATCGGTTTTATTCAGTGCGTAGAAAACCAAACGCGCTAACTTTGCATCCACTGGAAAGACCGCAGGCTTTGCAATAGGAATTCCCAATAGTTTCGCTGAACGGGCTGAATCCATCATAATGTAATTTAACTTCTGCGGAACAGATGCGGGTCCTACCACACCAAGTACTTTCCAAATGTGTCCAAGACTAATTGGCCGCCAGATCACTTCTCTGCCGTGTTTTGCACCAACTTTTTCAATCTCTTTTGCGGCGATATAGGCAAAAGGAGATACAAATTCCAAATAAAACTCAATAGGCTCGTTCATAACTTTAGACCTTATGATTTCAGACGTTGTTAGCTTCCGTCTGTTTCAAAACAATGTTTATGCAGCGAGGTTTCGGGCAATAACCAGTTTTTGAATATCCGATGTGCCTTCATAAATTTGGCAAACACGAACATCCCGGTAGATTTTTTCAACAGGATAATCTGAAATAAAGCCATTTCCGCCCAATGTCTGAATTGCACCAGAACATACTTCTTCAGCCATTTCAGACGCAAAAAGCTTTGCCATGCTCGCTTCTGTCAGGCACGGAATACCTGCATCTTTCATGCTTGCTGCATGCAACACCATTTGCCGCGCAACCTCTACTTTTGTTGCCATATCGGCCAAACGAAAGCCAACAGCTTGATGGGAAATAATTGGTTTGTCAAAAGAGACACGCTCTTTTGCGTAGTCAATGGCGTGGTTTAAGGCCGCCGTCGCCATGCCAACACTTTGTGCGCCGATACCGATACGGCCAGTTTCCAAATTAGCGAGAGCAATACGATACCCAGCACCTTCCGCCCCCAGCATTGAGGATGCGGGCACCCGAACATCTTCAAAAACGACCTGGCAGGTGTCTGATGCTTTCTGGCCCAGCTTGTTTTCAATGGATGCAACCCGATATCCATCAGCAGATGTTGGAACGATAAAACAGCTGATGCCGCGTTTTCCTGCGTCGGCATCGGTCACGGCAAACACCAGCGCGACGCCCCCAATTTTTCCAGACGTAATGAACTGCTTTGTCCCGTTGATGATATAATCATCGCCGTCTTTCACGGCTTTTGTCCGAAGCGCAGAGGCATCGGAGCCCGCTTGTGGTTCAGTCAGGCAAAAAGCACCGATCATCTCACCTTTGGCGAGGGGGACTAAATGCTCTTGTTTTTGGTCTTCAGTTCCGTCTTTCAAAATAGCGGCGCAACAGGGAGAGTTATTCACACTCATCACTGTAGAGACAGCGCCGTCGCCGCCCGCAATTTCCATCAAAGCAAGGGCGTAGGAAATAAAGTCAGTTTCCGCACCGCCATAATTTTCAGGAATTGTCATTCCCATGAGGCCAAGTGAGCCCATCTCATCAAATATGTCCTTTGGAATAGCGCCGGCTTGTTCCCAAGCCGCGCTATTAGGTGCCAGACGATTGGTGGCAAAGTCCCGCGCCATATCGCGGATCATGTTCTGTTCTTCGTTCAAAATCATTATCTTCTATCCCTACCGTCTAGCACAATTTTACTGGTCGTTATACGAGTTCAACAGCCATTGCAGTTGCTTCGCCGCCGCCAATACACAAGGCAGCAACACCACGTTTTTTGCCATACTGTTTAAGCGCGTTCAGCAAAGTCACAACAATACGCGAACCGGACGATCCAACGGGATGGCCAAGGGCACATGCACCGCCGTGAACATTAACTTTATCGTGATCAAGTCCTAGATCTTTCATTGCCGCCATGGCGACAACGGCAAAGGCTTCGTTGATTTCGAACAGATCAACGTCGTCTTTGGTCCATTGTACTTTATCCATCACTTTGCGAATTGCATCGATTGGCGCCAAAGTAAATTCAGACGGCTTGCGAGCATGAGTTGAATGCGCAAGGAAACGGGCAATCGGTTTCAGTCCACGTTTTTCGGCTTCTGATTGTTTCATCAGAACTAGGGCCGAACCACCATCAGAAATTGAAGATGCATTTGCCGCTGTAACAGTGCCATCTTTTGCGAATGCAGGGCGCAATGTCGGGATCTTGTCTGGATTACCTTTGAGCGGTTGCTCATCTTTATCAATGACAATATCGCCTTTACGGCTTTTGATTGTTACGGGAACAATCTCGTCAGCAAAGTTACCGTTTTCAGTCGCTTTCTTTGCCCGCGCAAGAGACTCGATCGCATAGGCGTCTTGAGCTTCGCGAGTGAACTGATAGAGACCCGCAGTTTCTTCTGCAAAAGAGCCCATAAGGCGGCCTTCTTCGTAGGCATCTTCCAAGCCATCAAGGAACATGTGATCTTTCACTTGGCCATGGCCCAGACGTAATCCGTCCCTAACTTTTGGAAGGATGTAGGGCGCGTTGCTCATGCTCTCGAAGCCACCAGCAACCATAACATCGGCACTTCCAGCGACAATAGCATCATGGGCGTACATAGCAGCCCGCATACCGGAGCCACACATTTTGTTCACAGTTGTGCAGCCAACGCTGTCTGGGATACCGGCACCAAAAGATGCCTGACGGGCTGGCGCTTGGCCCATACCCGCGGGCAACACACAGCCCATAACAACTTCATCAATATCGTTGCCGCTAATGCCTGCGCGCTTCATAGCCTCTTCAATTGCGATAGCGCCCAGAGCAGGGGCTTTCACGTCTGCAAGATCGCCTTGAAAGCCGCCCATTGGTGTTCTAGCCATACCTACGATGACAATAGGATCGTCATTCATTATTTTTCTCCATAAATCTTAAATCAGTTGTTAATGCTCTCGCACCAAATCAAATTATGATGTTTCGTTGAACAGTTCCCGGCCAATCAGCATCCGTCTGATTTCACTGGTTCCTGCACCAATTTCATACAATTTTGCGTCTCGTAGCAACCGGCCTGCCGGAAATTCATTAATATAACCATTGCCGCCAAGCGCCTGAATAGCTTCAAGTGCCATCCATGTGGCTTTTTCAGCAGCATACAATATTACGCCAGCTGCGTCTTTACGCGCTGTCTCGCCGCGGTCACACGCTTTTGCAACAGTATAAACATAGGCTTTACAAGCATTCATCGTGGAATACATGTCGGCCACTTTTCCTTGCATCAATTGGAAGGTTCCAATGGCTTGGCCGAACTGTTCACGTTCATGGATATAGGGAATGACCACATCCATACACGCATCCATAATACCCAGAGGGCCTGCGGATAGAACAACTCTCTCATAATCGAGGCCACTCATCAGAATACGAACACCGCCGTTAAGAGGGCCCAGCATGTTTTCTTCTGGAACTTCACAATCTTCAAACACCAGCTCGCAGGTGTTTGATCCACGCATCCCTAGTTTGTCCAGTTTTTGCGCCGTTGAAAATCCTTTAAAATCTTTTTCAATGATAAAGGCTGAAATGCCACGCGGACCGGCTTCAGGGTCAGTTTTAGCATACACGACTAACACATCAGCATCAGGACCATTGGTGATCCAGAATTTGTTACCATTCAGAACGTAGCGATCGCCTTTTTTCTCAGCTTTAAGACGCATGGAAACCACGTCTGATCCAGCTCCGGGCTCACTCATAGCAAGGGCACCAACATGTTCCCCTGACATTAGTTTCCCAAGGTATTTTTGTTTCTGTGCCTCAGATCCATTACGGCGAATTTGATTCACGCACAGATTTGAATGCGCGCCATATGAAAGACCAACGGAGGCTGATGCCCGGCTGATTTCTTCAACTGCGATACAATGCTCCAAATAACCAAGACCCGTTCCACCGTATTCTTCCTCAACAGTCATACCAAGCAAACCCAGTGCGCCCATTTTTTGCCAAAGATCAGCTGGAAACTGATTTGTTGCGTCAATCTCGGCAGCTCGCGGTGCAATCTCTGCAGCCGCAAAACTGGCAACGGATTCCCGTAACATGTCGGCGGTTTCACCTAAATCAAAATTCAAGCTGGGGTAATGAATAGTAGACATTGAAGATCCTTTTCCTCGTCTAAGTTTATTATTCTGCGATCAACGTCGCCAATGACAATGCGCATTGAGTTCGCGTCGATCCTTTAATCACGTATAAATTCGCCTCAACCACGGTAAGCGTTCGTCCCGCTTTCACAACAGTAGCAACAGCGATTAACTGATTGCCTTTTGCCGGGGCAAATATGTTCAACTTCTGTTCTGCAATAACAAGCTTCACACCATCCGGAGCCACATTCTTGGCAGCCGTTGTGACTGCCATATCAAACATGGCAGCGACGACACCAGTATGAAACACGCCCTTCGTTACAGATAGATTTTCCTGAAAGTCCAGCCGCAGTTCGCATGAACCGGCTTCAAGAGAAACCGCATCAACACCAAGATGGTGCATAAAATTCGGAACATCAAATATTGCGCCCAAATTGCTGGGCTCGTTAGCGTTTTCCTTTGTGGTCATGCGTCTTCCTTTACCCGGCCAAGATTAGGAGCATCAGACATTCCCAGAAGGCACATCATAGTGAAAACACCTGTCATGCAATGGGTTTTCTTTCCATCTTTCAGGGAATAGACATCACCTTTTAGATGATAAATTTTCGTCCCAACATTCACCACATTAGCCACCGCGAACAATTCGCCGCCGCTTGCCGGGTTTAGGAAATTCACCTTCATATCGATGGTAAGAACCGTACTGTTTTCTGGATATAAGGAAAAAGCCGCGTATCCGGCGGCTGAATCCAGTAAGGATCCAACAAGCCCGCCGTGAAAAAAACCATGTTGCTGAGTAAGTTCCGCGCGTCGCTCGACTGATAAAGAGCAGCTACCTGGCTGCAAGTCTTCAATTTTGGCGCCGATAAAAGACATAAAAGGTTGGCGAGAGAAACTATCTCGCACCACCTGATCAAAGTTCGGGTTTTTTGTGTCAAACTCGCTCATGGTTATTTTCCACTGAAGGACGGAGTCCGTTTTTCCAAAAATGCCTGAATACCTTCCCGGCCATCCTCTGTGCTGGCTGCAGCTGAAATACCGCGGGCTTCCAATTCCATTTGGGTTTCCAAAGTATCGCTGAAGGTATTCAACAACAGGTCTTTGATCATGCCATATGATTTGGTTGGACCTGCTGCTAGTTGCTGGGCTAACGCCATTGCTTCGTTCATCAATTTGTCAGCGGGAACAACCCTGTTTATCAGCCCCCAGTTCTCAGCCTCTTCTGCAGTCAACATTCGGTTGGTCAGCATTAATTCCTGAGTTCGGCGAAGTCCAATATGGCGCGCCACATAATATGTGGAGCTTCCATCTGTCACCAGACCAGCCTTTGTATAAGCCATTGTGAATTTTGCGCTATCAGACGCAAGAGCCAGGTCGCCGCAACAGGCCATGCTAAAACCTGCACCCGCAGCAATTCCATTTATAGCCAAAATTAGCGGTGCCTCCATACGGGCAAACCGCGATACAGCTGCATGTAAATAAACGGTCAGTTCCTTCAGAAGTTTCGGTGTGTCTTCTCCCGCATTAGCGAAAGAAGCGAGATCACCGCCCGCTGAGAAAAACTTTCCAGCGCCCGTTAATATGACGGCTCGAATATCTGGATTTTCGTCGCATTCAATAGAAACCTTCATTAACTCCAGACCCATCTGATGATTGAGGGCATTGGCGTTATCGGGACGGTTCATGCGAACGATTGCAACGTTTCCATCAAGGTCGAAATCCAGTGTTTCATACGTCATATTTTTCTCCCATAATTTTGAAAGAGTGTACAAAAATCCAATACATAGATAAAATCATTTATTTCGATCGTAACTATTGATAGTATCTATGCTATGGATATTTATCAACTTCGCTATTTCCTCGCCGTTGTCGAAACACGTAACTTTTCCCGTGCGGCAGAACGGGTTTTCGTTACCCAACCGACTTTATCGGCCGGTATCAAAAAGCTGGAAACAGAACTAGGCGCTCAGCTTTTCAACAGAAGTAAAAAGGAGACCTCCCTCACCGAAGTGGGGTTGCGTTTCCTACCCAGAGCCCGAACTGTGATTTATGAATGTAACACGGCTAAACAGGAAGCTTTGGGGAACAAACCATCATTGCGATTGCAAGTCGGCTTCCATCGTATTCTGCCTATTGCACAAATGACCACCTTGTTGGCAGATTACCGGAAAAATCATCCATCTGTGCAAATTGCCCTTAAAGAGGGCACTTCGAAACAATTAGAAGGCTGGCTTGAAGACAAGCGGATAGATGTTTCTATTTCAACACCGCCAGGCGATCCGCAAAAAATTGAATATGAACGTTTATTCACCACCAAATGCCTTTTAGCGATGGCATCGTCTCATCCCTTCGCTAGCCGAGCTTCGGTTACAATGCAGCAGCTGGAACGGCAGGACTTTATTCACCGCAGCCATTGCCTGACAGAAACAGAAGTCACTCGGACATTTGCCCGCGGCGGCGTTAATCCTCGCATTGTCTTTCGAACGGATGAGGACAACAAAGCGTTGAACCTCGTGTCAGCAGGCCTTGGGTTTTGCATGCTCCCTGACATACTAGCAACGCCGGGCATAAGGCTTCTCTCTGTAGATACGGTCAATATTTCGAGAAATTTTGGGCTGTGTTGGTATAGGGAAGTCGAAAATGATTTAGTTCGATCCTTCAGGTTGTTCGCCAGCAGTCACAAATGGAAACCGCAAAAAACTGAACTCCGTAATCTTGAATGGGCCCGTTAAAGCAGAACCATTGAGGCGATTCCAAGGAATGCGACAAACCCGATAATGTCAGTGATAGTGGTCACAAAAACGCTGGAGGCAATTGCGGGGTCGATTTCATATCGCTCCAACGTAATGGGGATTACCATCCCGGCTACCCCTGCAACCACCATATTCACAACCATAGCAAGAGCAATCACCCACCCAATATCGCCATCACCGAACCAGGCCCATGACACAAGCCCTATCAAAACGGCAAACATGCAACCGTTCAAAAATGCCACAATGGCTTCTTTTCGAAGGATCCCAAACATATTACTCGCTGTAAGTTCGCGGGTTGCAATGGCCCGTACAGCAACGGTCAACGTCTGAGTACCGGCATTTCCGCCCATGCTCGCGACAATTGGCATCAAGACAGCCAGCGCAATCACTTTTTCCATAGTGGCATCGAAAAGACTTATTGCAACAGACGCCAAAATGGCTGTGAATAAATTGACCAGCAGCCAGGTAAAACGGGTGCGCGTTGTCTCCAAAATTGAGCCAAACAAATCATCTTCAGAGACACCACCAAGGCGCAAGATATCTTCTTCCGCTTCTTCGCTAATAACATCAACGATATCGTCAACGGTAATCATGCCGATTAAGGCGCCGCTATTGTTGACCACGGCAGCAGACGCCAGCCGGTATTGTTGGAATAAATAGGCAACCTCTTCCTGATCCATGCTGACAGGAATCAGTTTTTGCTCTCGGTGCATGACATCACTCACGGGCACATTCGGGCGGCTGCGCATTGCATGGTCCAGCCGCAACGTTCCAATGGGATGGTGTCTCGGATCAACGACAAAGATTTCATAAAAATCACCGGGCAACCCATCAGCTTCTCGCAAGTAATCGATTGTCTGACCGATGTCCCAATAGTCTGGAACGGCCACCAGATCCCGCTGCATAAGCCGGCCAGCGGTATCTTCATGGTAAGATAGGCCCTCTTCGATAACCATCCGATTTTCAGCGGGTAGTTCCTTTAGAACGTCTTGTTGCTCGTCTTTTTCAAGGTCGTCCAGAACATCGATGGCATCGTCAAGCTCAAGTTCATTGACCAGCTCAGCGATTTCCGCGGTTTCCATCTCATCGACAAGATCTTCGCGAACGGTATCATCAAGATCGGAGTAGACTTCCGGTTCGATAAGGTCGTCGGCAATATCCAAAAGTTTGGAGCGATGTTTAGGCTTCAGATGTTCGATTAAATCGGCGATGTCAGCCGAATGTAACGCCCCAATTTTTTGTCGGATCTCATCGTTTTTATTATCGTCAAGAAACTCTCGAATTTGCTGAACGGTTTGGTCATTTAGCCCATAGATGGCCTCCTCATCCTCGTGAGAACGGCCTTCCAACGAGTCGAATTTCGGGCTTTCCAACATGACCTGTGCCTTTTAGTCTTTTCGTTTACGTGATACAGGACCGGGCATCATTGCGCCAGACTTATGGCACTGAGCATCAACCGCCGCAATTGCAGTAATATTAACCAGCCCGCGAACCGTTACCGACGGCACTGTAATGTGGACAGATTTTTCCATACCGATTAGGATTGGTCCGACAGCAATACCGTTTCCAAGGCTTTTAGCTATATTGTAACCGATATTTGCAGAGTCAAGATCAGGCATGATCAGCAAGTTAGCTGATCCCTTCATTTTTGAGTTCGGAAATAGCGCTTCGCGGATTTCAGGAACCAAAGCGGTATCCGCTTTCATTTCCCCTTCAACTTCAAGTTCCGGCGCCAATTCGCGAATAATCGCCAGAGCTTCTTTTGCCCCCATGGCAGATGGAATGTCTGATGCGCCAAAGTTTGAATGGGAAATCAGAGCCGCCTTGGGCTCAATGCCAAACCGGCGAACTTCGTCTGCAGCCAAGATTGTAAGCTCTGCAAGCTCCTCTGCAGTATGTTGTTCACGAACTTGCGTATCAGAGAAGAATAACGGGCGTCCTTGTATGATCACAAGATGCAAAGCCGAGGCATGACGAACCCCTTCCCGCAAAGGGATAATCCCAGAGACACGACCAAAATGCTTAGCGTATTTTCCGTAAGTCCCGCAAACCAGCGCGTCAGCATGTCCCAAGCGGACCATTAACGCCCCGATGATAGTTGTGTTTGTTCGAACGTGTGAGCGCGCGGTATCAGGGTCTACGCCCTCCCGCTCGCGAATGGCGTGATAGGTTTGCCAATATTCACGGTATCTGGGATCATCTTCTGGGTCGACAATTTCAAAATCGCGGCCTTCTTGCAACCGGAGCCCAATTTTTTTGATCCGAAATTCAATGATTTTTCGGCGGCCTACCAAAATGGGAGACGCGATGCCATCATCAACAATGCTCTGAACTGCGGACAAAACACGCTCGTCCTCGCCTTCGGCATATGCAACACGCATTTTTTCAGCCCGCGCACTGTCAAACAATGGCTTCATAACAAAGCGAGTTCTGTATATGAAATTAGATAACTGCTCGTGATAAAGATCAAGGTCAGGAACAGGTCGGCTGGCAACACCGCTTTCCGTTGCGGCCTTCGCCACAGCGTACGACACTTCAACGTATAGGCGTGGATCAAACGGTGTCGGAATTAGGTATTCAGGGCCGAAGCTCTGTTGGGCACCTCCGTATGCTTTGGATACGATATCAGACTGCTCAGCCATAGCCAGATCCGCAATGGCCTTCACCGCCGCAATTTTCATAGCCTCGTTGATCTCAGTTGCCCCAACATCAAGAGCGCCCCGAAAAAGATAGGGAAAGCATAGAACATTATTTACCTGATTTGGATAATCTGAGCGTCCCGTGGCAATAATCGCATCAGGACGGACACTTCTCACTTCTTCAGGTAAAATTTCCGGTGTTGGATTGGCGAGCGCCATGATTATTGGCTTATCCGCCATTGTCATAACCATGTCCTGACTAAGGGCGCCAGGGCCAGAACAACCTAGAAAAATATCGGCCCCATCAACCGCTTCCGCCAAAACTCTTTTATCGGTTTTTACAGCGAAATCTGATTTATAGGGGTCCATTTCTATTTCACGGCCTTCGTACACGACGCCGTGAATATCGCTGACGATAATATTCTCCTTAGGCAAGCCAAGGCTTACCAGCAATCGAAGACATGCAAGGGCGGCAGCGCCAGCACCACATGCGGCCAACCGAACATCCTTGATGTCCTTTTCAACTACTCGCAACGCGTTGTAGACTGCAGCGGCAACACAAATTGCGGTTCCATGCTGATCATCATGAAACACTGGAATATTCATGCGCTCGCGGCAAAGCTTCTCAACCACAAAGCATTCTGGAGCCTTGATATCTTCCAAGTTGATACCACCGAACGTGGGCTCCATAGCCGTTATAATATCAACTAGTTTTTCAGGATCTAGCTCATCTAACTCAATATCGAAAACATCCACACCGGCGAATTTTTTGAAAAGAACAGCTTTTCCTTCCATCACAGGCTTCGATGCCAACGGCCCAATCGGACCAAGCCCCAGAACAGCAGTTCCGTTAGTAATCACACCCACAAGATTTCCGCGTGCCGTGTATTTGGCGGCGTCGTTCGGATTTTTTTGGATCTCTAAGCAAGGATGCGCGACCCCAGGAGAATATGCCAAAGCAAGATCTAACTGAGTTTCCATTGGTTTAGTTGGCGTGATCGTCAACTTTCCCGGCTTCGGAAATTCGTGATAATCGAGTGCTTTTTGCGTCAGATCGGAGGTCATACCGGGTCCTTTTTAGGCAAACTTACTGCAAAATAAAGAGTAATTTGTCATCAAGAATATGCCGATAAAACCTTGCATTACAAGGCTATAATAGCCGCCCATAATTTCACACGAAATAATGGGAACTAAATCAAGTAGAATTCCACAAGAACTTGCAACATTTCATCCCGGTAAATACTCAGTAAGGCAATCCCACATAATTTTCTGCAAGAGCCGTTTGGGCCGCCGTTGATGAGAACAGATATTCCAGTTCTGTTTTTTGCATTCTATCGCCAAAGCCTTCGTTTTCTGGAAACTTGTGTAAAAGCATGGTCATGGACCAAGAGAAACGCATCGCTTTCCAAATTCTCTTTAACGCGGTTTCTGAGTAGGCATTTAGCAAACCTTCGTTATCGCTGTTGTAAAACGAAATAAGAGCGTTTGACAGATAATGGATATCCGATGCAGCTAGATTGAGACCCTTTGCACCCGTTGGCGGGACAATGTGTGCAGCATCCCCTGCAAGGAATAACCTCCCGTAAGTCAGTGGTTCGGATACGAAGGAGCGAAGCGGCGCAATACTCTTTTCGATTGAAGGTCCTGTAACAAGATTTTTAGCAGCGTCTTCTGGAATGCGTTTTTTTAGTTCTTCCCAGAACCGATCATCGGACCACTCGTTAAGATCTTCATTCAGATCACATTGGATGTAATACCGGCTTAAATTTTTATTGCGCATAGAACATAAGGCAAATCCCCGTTCATGCTGATTATAGATCAACTCATCCGATACGGGAGGTGTTTCTGAAAGAACCCCAAGCCAGCCAAACGGGTACACTTTTTCATACTCACGTCGAAGGTGATCTGGAATTGATTGGCGACTAACACCGTGGAAGCCATCACAGCCCGCTACAAAATCACAGTCGACTTTGTGGGTCTTGCCATCTTTCTCGTAAGTGACGTGGGGTTGATTTGTTGTGAGATCGAATAAAGCGACGTTTTTGGCTTCATGGATAACCACACCGTTCATTTTACGGCGGGCATCGTATAAATCTTGCGTGACCTCAGTTTGGCCGTAAACCATCACTGATTTACCGTCCGTCAATTCTGACAAATTGATATGTTGGCGTTGCCCGTGATGAGAAATATCGAACCCGTGGTGGACAAGACCTTGCGTATCCATACGGGCACCTACATCAGCCCCTCGCAACATGTCAACGAGCCCCTGCTCCAAAACGCCTGCGCGGATACGGCCAAGAACATAGGCCTCGCTTTGTCTCTCCAGCAAGATAGTCTCAATTCCTCTTAAGTGAAGAATTTGAGATAGGAGAAGACCTGAAGGGCCTCCGCCAACAATAACGACCTGAGTACGCATAATATTCTCCGTTGAGAATTTGAGTTCAATCAAACAACCAGTAACACTGGCAAAATTCAGAAATTCTTGAGTATTGCTGGCAGCCAAAGAGTGATTGCAGGAAAGGCGATAAGAAGCGCAACCCGGACCATTTCAGCAGCAAAAAATGGCGCTACGCCTTTAAAGGTTTCACTCATGGGCGTCTCTTTATCCATTGCTGAAATAATGAACACGTTCATACCAACAGGAGGGGTTATCAAACCAAGTTCCACAACGATAAGCGCGAGAATACCGAACCAGACTTTCAAGTCGTCTTCGCTCATCCCAAAATCCAAACCAGAGATAACCGGCCAGAAAAACGGAATTGCCAGCAAAATCATACTTAGACTATCCATAAGGCAGCCAAGAAGGATTAAGGCGAACAAAAGTATGATCAGGATCAAGTGAGCGTCTAAACCCGAGTTGAGCATAATTTCAGCCGCCGCTTGAGGAACTCCTCCGCGGGCCATGAAGATTTTGAGAAGCTCCGCTCCCAGTAAGATCAAGAAGATCATACCCGATGTTTTTGCCGTCTCTAACAGAGCTGCTTTCATGTCATCAAAACTGAGGACCCGCCGAGCTATGCCATATACGGTAACCAAAAATACGCCTACCGCGGCAGCTGGCGTCGGATTAAAAAATCCGAAATAAATGCCGCCAATGACCAATCCAAAAATGATAAACACTGGGATCATCGCAAGGGTGGCATCTGCGAGTTCCTTCCGAGAAACTTTAACACCGCGCGGCCCAGACTCAGGCCAAATTCTCACGTAAATGGCAATGGTGAACAAGAATAACAGGACGGCCAAAATACCGGGAATAAATGCCGCCATAAACATGGTCACAATATTGGCTTCAACAATCACCGCATAGATAACCAGCACAATAGATGGGGGGATCAAAATACCAAGAACGCCGCCAGCGGCCAGCGTGCCCGTGGCCAAAGCACCGGAATATTTGTAATGCTTCAATTCAGGAAGCGCTACTTGGCCCATAGTAGATGCCGTCGCTAGTGAGGAGCCACAAACAGAGCCAAAACCGGCACAAGCCGCGATGGCGGCCATAGCCACCCCGCCGCGCATTCGTCCAAGCCAAGCATTCGCCGCGCGAAACAAGTCACGGGAAAGCCCCACGCGTGTTGCTATGTTTCCCATTAAGATAAACATTGGCACTACTGAAAGATCGTAGACAGAGAACTGCGCCCACGCGAGATCCTTCATCTGACTAAACAGAACCAGCGGACCGCTTAGGGTAGCGGTTCCAACCGCGCCAACAATAATCATAGAATAGGCAATGGGGACACGGATAACGATCAAGCCAATCAAGGCAAACAGTCCGATCAATCCAATGAACAAATTTTCTTCCAACAAACTGCTCCAATCAAGCCCGGCGGCGGGTTCCTAAAACGTCGATCAACGACATAAATGATGCCGCTACCAGCAGGCAGAGTGACATAAGTGCTGGTACAAATGCGTACCAGATAGGAATGCTCAAAATACCTGTAATTTCTTCATACTCGCGGTAATCAAGCAATCCCGCGCTCATCCGCCAAAGTAAAAACAAAGAGAAAACCAATGCAATTACGCTGGCGAACGTACCCATTACGGCTACTGCAAGCTTACTTGCATTTGCTGTAAACAAATCGGCACTCACGTTAGACGCTGTTATTTGGCAGTAGGGTAGGAAACAAAAAATCGCGATTGCGACTCCCATTTCCGTTAATTCGAAATCACCTGGAAATGGTTTCGTAAAGATAATGTCGGCAAGAATTGAATAAGCATTGACCAGCACAACCGCCATCAAGGTTAATCCCCCGAGCAATGCCCATTTTTCGCAAATTTGATGGACAAGGGCATGTACCCTTGTCCATCGATTACTGTAACTGTTCATTATTATTTCATATGCTTATTAACAGTTTTGACCGCAGTATCGTAAAGCTTCTGCCCATCGATACCTTTTTTGGCAACTTCTTTAATCCAACGCGCAACTACTGGTGACATCGCCGCATCAAATTTTGCCCACTCGCCTTCTGTAAGTTTCACGTGTGTGTTGCCAGCTTTTACGGCGACACCAATACCGAATTTTTCAGAAGCATCCCAAATGCGGCCAACTTCTTCGTGCCATTCAACACCAGAGTTGTCTTTGAAAATTTGCTGAATATCCGCTGGCAAGTTTTTCCAAGTATCTTTGTTCATGGCGATCTGGAACGTCGTTGTGCCGAACCGCTGACCCGTTGGGCCTTCAATTTGATACTGTGTCTGTTCTTGAATTTTCAGTGGCGGAATAATTTCGAAAGGGATGATGGCCCCATCAACTACTTTTTTCGATAACGCCAATGGAAGTTCAGGCACAGATGTTTTTACAGGTGATGCCCCAAGAGCTTCAAGAACCCATGCACCGGTCCGTGACGGAATACGGATCTTTACACCTTTCAAATCTGCAGGTGACCGCACTTCTTTATCAACCATGTGCAACGCGCCGCCGCCGTGAACATGAAGCGTCAAAGGAACAAGGCCTTTGTATTCTTTTGCAAGATACTCATCGTACATTTCGAACATGGCACGGTTAGTTGCAGCAGACTGCCCTTGATGGACGCCCGGAAGTTCAAAAACTTCTGTGCGCGGATAAAGACCGGCTGCATAACCATTTACAAACCACGCCATATCAACAACGCCGTCTCGAACTTGACGCGGTAGTTGCGGGGGCTTGCCGCCCAATGACATGGATGGGAATATTTCAATCTTAACCCGGCCGTTAGATGCTTTTTCAATTCGTTCTGCCCACGGGGCAATCATCTTGGAATGCGCCGGCGCTTTTGGGCTCAAAAAATGGTGGAGCTTGAGTGTGATTTCTTTAGCAGCAACAGAGCCACTAAACATTGCGGCAACAGCGATACTCACTGCAGCAACACTTACATTTTTCATCAACTTCATTTTCTTCCTCCCCAGGAATGTCCAAATTGGGTTCAATAAAATCAAACAAACAATACTTAATTCAAACTCGTACTTACGTTCTTTAATCTAAAATTTCACTTCCAATGCGCTCGATACTTTCCAGCAATTCATTGGCTTGTCTTAACGATGCAGAGGTTGCAACGACCATCTGCGGTAATATCATCCACTCCAATGTCCAGCTTTGTCCGGATCGTTCATTTTCGTGAGGTAAAGCTTGATGCATTCCAGACATATTGACCGCGTTGAAACGGCCGAGCGTCACCAAAATTTCTGCTTTAACAGGGTTTTGTTTGTGGGGCATCGCAGATGATCCACCGCGTCCAGATGTGGAGATTTCCGTCACCTCGTTTACGGACATCAACAGAATATCCTGCCCGATTTTCCCAATCGCACCGGAGAGAACCGCCAACCAATTTGCATAATCAACTAAAGACGTACGGTCCGTGTGCCAACAGTTTTGAGGGTCAACTAGCCCCAATAATACAGCCAACTTTCCGCGTATTTCAGCCCCCCTACCTTCGAAATGATCCAACGATCCAACGGGGCCTCCCAATTGGACGACAAACAATTCGGTCTTCAAGGTCGCCAATTTATCAAATTGACGCACCAAAGGTCTCCGCCATTCTGACAACCGGTGAGAAACAGTAACCGGCAAAGCCTGTTGCATTCGAGTTCTTCCCATCAAAGGCATATGACCAAATCGGCCTTCAAGAATGTCTATATTATTGATGACCTTGGTGAGGGCATTTTCGATGACTTCGGTTGCACTCTTCAAACGTAAAATTAGAGAGGTATCGATGACATCCTGACTAGTGACCCCGAAGTGAACATATTTGGCAATATTATCAGGGACAGTCTTTCGCAATTGCCGAACAAATTCAGGAACGACAACACCATCGTTGGCAGCTCCCCCCTTCAATGCTTCCATATCAGCGACAAAATCTACACATGCTTTTTGAATGCCGCTGGCAGCGTCACTTGGCACAACACCTGCAGATGCCTCCGCCGCTACCAATGCGGACTCAAAAGACACCATGGCCTTCACATCTTCAGAAGCCTCAAAATGACGAGAGACGCTCTCATCCCCAAGAAGGTCTGATAAAAATGGATGATTGAAAACCGATATGCTCATATGAATTTGACGGCCATGATTAGGCCGCCTCTCCCGAATGAGCAGCTTCAGTGCGAGCTTTTAAATCACGTAGGGTTTTCAGCTCCAGCGCAGTTGGCACTTCTGTCACCGAAAGATCGTCTGCAAAACGAACAACCCAACCGCATGTTGCTTGAACCATGTCTTGCGTTACTCCCGGATGAAGGGACTGCACAACAAATTCTTTGGTTGTTGGGTCTGGCCGCCAAACGGCCAAATCCGTAATCAACAAAGTCGGACCTTTTGTGCTAATCCCCAGATCAGCACGATCAGATCCACCGAGCCCATGTCCAAAGGATGTGAAAAAATCCACGGCCTCGACCATGCCGCGCAAAGTTTGTTTCATTGTGATAAAAATTTCACCGCATGAGGACGCGATTTCAGGTGCACCGCCGCCACCCGGCAAACGAATTGTCGGTGAGTTATAATCTCCTATAACTGTTGTATTGATGTTCCCAAACTTATCCAGTTGCGCAGCCCCGAGGAAACCAACGGATACCCGGCCACCCTGCAACCAATATCTGAACATTTCTGGGACTGACACCGTTGTTACCGCGGTATCACAAAGCTCACCATCACCGATAGACAGTGGTAGAATATCAGGCGCTGTCCCAATTGTACCGCTTTCATAAATCAACGTAATATCTGGGGCATGAGTGAGCCGTGCCACATTACACGCTGCCGAAGGGGCACCAATACCAACGAAACAAATATCGTCGTTTCCAAGGGCGCGAGATGCGGCAATTGTCATCATTTCATCAGGTGTAAATGGCGCATCCATTATGCAGCTCCCTTTAGTGTGTTAATACGGGCCACGAAGATATTCTCATCCACATCAAGGACATTGATCTGCATCCATTCTCGAAACAGGGTCCGATCAGATGCAATTTTGTCCCATTCAACATAAGCTGCATTATCCCGCACGTAGTAACCATGTGCGTATGAGGGATGCGCACCGCCTTCAACCACGCAAACCGAAGAGACAGCCCAGCGAGGTAAGATGCAGGCGTTCACATGGACATCCTCAAAATCGTCAACAACTTCTTCAACCGTTACAACCGCCCGTTTTGCGGCGAGCACAGCTTCTTTTTGAACACCGATAATACCCTCAATAAGAATGTCGCCGCGCTTGTTTGCTTTTTGGGCGTGAATAAAGGTCACGTCCGGCCGAACCGACGGTACCGCCGCCAGTTTTTCTCCGGTGAAAGGACATGTGATTTCACGGATATTATCGTTCACATCCTTAAGTCCAGCGCCTTTATACCCCCGAAAGACAGCACACGGCAGTCCAGCCGCGCCAGCTTCGTAAGCATTCGCCATGGCCGCGTGGGAATGCTCTTCAATCTCCAACGCCTTTGGCCAGTTGTTTTCTATCGCGTCTCTCATTCGACGAAGCAATCCAACACCTGGATTACCCGCATATGAGAAAATGATCTTATCGACCATGCCCATTCCGATCATCTGATCATAAACCACATCAGGCGTCATTCGAACTAGCGTCAGGTTTTTACGATCCTGCCGGATAGCTTCATGGGCTGCTGCGTGGGGAATAAGATGCGTAAACCCTTCAAAGGCGACAATGTCACCATCGTTCAGGTTTTCTGCAACGGCATCTTTTAAAGACTGAAATTTGGCCATAAGACTAACTATTCTTAAATATCAAAAAAGACTGTTTCATTGTCACCTTGCAGATGAATATCAAAGCGATAATCATCTCCCTCTTTTCGAGCAATGAGCGTCGGGACGCGGCTCTTATGCTCAATTCGGGTAAGGACAGGATCGGTCGCATTTGCGGTTTCCTCATCCGGAAAATACATTCTCGTATGAAGTCCGACATTAATGCCGCGAGACACAATCCAGAAGGTGATATGCGGCGCCATTGGCCGTCCGTCTTTAAACGGAACTATACCAGGTTTCACCGTTTCAAAGACAAACTCTCCGCTCTCCATGTGACCGGCGCAGCGTCCCCAACCCGTAAAGTTTGGATCTGCTTGACCGCGCATTTCTGACGGGCTGTTGTAGAAGCCTTTAGCGTCTGCTTGCCAAATCTCTACCAGTGCATCTTTGAGCGGCGCCCCTTTGCCATCAAATACCATACCGCGCACTGTAATTCGGTGACCTTCGGTTTGATCATTGGTCATCGAGATCCCAAGATCTTCATGGAAAACACCTGAGACGCCAGAAAAGTTTGGCGTACATCCGATGTGCACATAAGGGCCGGCCGTTTGCGAAGGCGTTTCCTTAAAATAATTAAGTGGTTGCGTCATTAGTTTCCCTCCCGCCGATTATCAAACATGGTGGATCGCCGCCCACGCAGCACGATATCAAACTTATACGCGAGACTATCCATGGGGATCGTGTTCCCCATATCAAGCGGTGCAATGAGCTGCTTTACGGCTTCTTCACTGGGAATTGCTTGAACAATGGGGCATTTCCAAATCAATGGATCGCCTTCGAAATACATCTGGGTAATTAGACGCTGGGCAAAGCCGTCACCAAAAATAGAGAAATGAATGTGAGCGGGTCGCCAGTCATTCACGCCATTTGGCCAAGGATATGGCCCTGGCTTAATTGTCCGGAAATAGTAATACCCATCTTCATCTGAAATCGTTCGGCCACATCCCCCAAAATTTGGATCAAGAGGCGCAAGGTAGGTTTCTTTTTTGTGGCGATAACGACCGCCCGCATTTGCCTGCCAAAATTCCAAAAGCGCGCCTTTAACCGGCAAACCACGTTCATCGATTACGCGGCCATGAACAACAATTCTCTCGCCGATGGGGAGTTCCCCATCTTTTGCGAAATTTAAAATCAGGTCGTTATCCAAGTCGCCAATTATGTTGTGACCAAACACAGGCCCTGTCATTTCGGAGAGAGTATTATCTAATGACAGCAACGCTTTTTGAGGAGAGCGCAATACACTTGTTTTATAAGGCGGGGTCAAAGCTGGTGGTTGCCAGTTTCTGTCCCGCGGAAAAAAGGCGCCTTGATTGCGTTTTTCGTTAGTCATTTTGCCCCCCGGTTTTGTCAGTATCCAGTTTTTCGAACACTTCTTTTATCGCTTTTATGGCTGTGTTTGCAGCAGGTACACCGGCGTATACGGCCACATGCAACATAGCTTCGCTGATATCGTCCCGCGTGGCCCCGGTATTTTCTGCTGCCCGAACATGCATAGCACATTCTTCAACATGACCAAGCCCTGCGAGCAACGCGATCGTCACCATGGAACGCTCTCGGTTTGTCCATTGATCGCGAGACCAAACACTTCCCCATGCCCCTTCAGTGATTAAATCCTGAAACGGTTTATCAAAATCCGTAACGTTGGCCTCTGCCCGGGCCACATGGGCCTCTCCCAAAATGGATTGGCGAGTTGCACGGCCCGTATTATATCGGTCTGTAGGTTGCTCCAACTTAGTCATTTGCAGCGCTTCCTATATTGTTAGTCACAAAAAATTCTCTCATTTCACTTAGTAAAATTTGCGGCTGCTCAACGCAGGGAATATGCCCTGACCCTGCTATTTCCCTGTAGATCGCATTGGGAATCAACGAGGATAATTCTTTTACAAGTTCCGGTGGTGTTGCCAAATCTTGATCTCCAACAACACATAGCGTCGGCACATCAATAGCTTGAACATCCATTGTCCAATCCGTATCTCGAATTGCAGCGCAAGTCCCAATGTAGCCTTGCTCATCCTGCCGTGCCAACATAGACACACACCCGCTAAAGAGAGGATTGCCAGCACGTCTAAACGGTACGGTGAACCAGCGTTCCATCACAGCATCAACCATGGACGACAAACCATCTGCTTTGAGGGCGTCAATCCGGTCTTGCCACATCTCGGCCGTTCCAATTTTATGCCCCGTATCGCAAAGGACCAAAGCTTTCACAAGGTCGGGCCGTGTAATCCATAGCCCTTGCGCAATCATACCACCGACTGATAAGCCACACATAACAACTTTGGAAAAACCAAGATGGTCAAGCAGCCCAGCCAAATCACCGATGTGATCTTGCATGCTGTAAGGTGGATTGCCTATGTCTGACAGTCCGTGCCCGCGCTTGTCGTAACAGACAATGGTGAAGTCTTCTGCCAATTCACGAACGACCTCATCCCAAATCCGGAAATCAGTTCCCAAAGAATTTGAAAAAACCAAAACAGGTTTTTTTGGTGACTGACCAACAATCTGATAATGAAGTGTCGTGTTATTTACAGAAACAAAGTCCATGTATGCTCTCCCTTGCGACGTATCAAAACAGATTGTTTTTGTTTGGTAAAATGATATTTTAAGCCAAATACATATTCAAATGGTTATAAATAATGAAAACACCTATCAAATTTCGGCACTTACAGATTTTTATTGAAGTCGCCCGACAGAAAAGTGTTGGTCGGGCTGCTGATATTTTGGCAATTAGCCAGCCTGCAGTAACGAAAACTATACGAGAATTAGAAGAAATTCTCGGTGTAAAACTCTTCGAAAAAGAGGGACGCGGTATAAAGCTCGGCCGTATTGGGGAAGTTTTCTTGCGGAACGCCGGTGCTAGCGTCGCCTCAGTCCTACAAGGTGTGGATTCTGTCAATCAGGCCCTACTCCACTCTGCACCTCCCGTGCGTATCGGAGCGCTACCCACAGTGTCTGCACGTATAATGCCGGATGCCATCAAACTTTATTTACGCGAGAATGTTGGTAGCGAGATCAAAATCGTCACCGGAGAAAACGCTGTCCTCCTTGAACAATTAAGAAGTGCTGAGCTTGATTTGGTGGTCGGCCGCCTTGCCGCACCTGAAAAAATGACAGGGCTTTCGTTTGAGCATTTATATAGCGAACAAGTCGTTTTCGCGGTGCGAGCAGGCCACCCCTTAATGGAAAATACTAATTTTCGTCTGGATGAACTTCGAAATTATACGATGCTGATGCCAACCAAAGCATCTGTTATTCGCCCCTTCGTCGAACGCTTCCTTATGGCCAATGGCATACCAGAGCTTCCCATTCAAATCGAAACCGTATCTGATAGTTTTGGTCGGGCGTTCATCAGATCAAGTGACGGTATCTGGATTATATCTGAAGGTGTTATCTCGAATGATCTGCGAGATAACCGGATGCAAATCCTACCAATTGATACATCTGAAACCCGAGGCGCCGTTGGTTTGACGACGCGAGCGGGGGCTGAGGAAAATACAGCCTTATCGATCATGTCACAAAGTATTCGGGCAGCGGCAGCCCCCTCTCACAAAACTGTGTAGCCATGTGACTTGCAGTGCCGACGATCCAACGTATCTTCAAAACATACTATTTAATAAAGGTGATAAAATGAAATTAGGCGCAACGATCATTGCTTTCGCTATGGGTTTATCTGCAGCCACCGCAACCGCTGCTGAATTGCAGACAGCAACTTTTGCCGGCGGATGCTTCTGGTGCGTCGAAAAAGATTTTGAGCACGTAAAGGGCGTTAGCGAAGCCGTCTCAGGATATACCGGTGGTCTACTTCCTAATCCAACGTACAGAAACCACGGCCAACATATCGAAGCCGTTCAGATCACCTATGATCCGACCATTGTCAGCTACACAGAACTTCTCAAAGTGTTTTGGCGGTCTGTGGATCCAACCGATGGCGGCGGCCAGTTTTGTGATCGAGGCAATTCCTATAAAACAGCTATATTCGCCAACACCGACGAACAGGCTACTCTAGCCAACCAATCCAAGGCAGAACTCCAAGCCTCAAATGTGCTTAAGAAACCCATTGTAACGCCGGTCAGGCAAGCTGGCCCTTGGACAAATGCAGAAGATTACCATCAGGATTACTATAAGAAAAATCCGCTCCGCTATAAATTCTATCGCTTTAACTGCGGGCGTGATGCAAAAATTCAAGATCTTTGGGGAGATCAGGCTCATTCCGGTATTGATCATTCATCCTGACAGCCATCTCAATTTGCGGCACATTGTCACGCGCATCAAATTAGGCTGTCACGGCAGCAATATCTGACATAATTTAAAGACAATATTTTTGTCATTTATTGCGGTGTCTCAAAATTATGCAAAATAATCGTGCGGGTATTCTGTTTGAAGGCGGCTTCAGGGTTTTCTTTTTAGGCGCGGCAATCTATGCCGCCCTAACCATGGCTATATGGTCACTGCAAATGTCCGGCTCTTTTGAAATTCTGGAACGGATCATTGAAATTCCCCTTCCCGTCTGGCATGCCCATGAGCTGATTTTTGGATTTATCGTGGCCGTAGTCGCGGGCTTTCTCACAACGGCCGTCCCTGTATGGGCGAATACTCCCCGCATAAGAGGGGGCCAGCTTATAACCCTGTTTACTCTGTGGCTCGCCGGCCGCCTGGCAATGGATTTCTCCGCCTATATTCCTCCCCAGCTGACAGCAATAATTGACCTTCTTTTTATACCGGCCTTAGCGCTTACAATCGCGATCCCCATCATACAAAAGAAGTTATGGAAAAATCTTGGTTTCATCCCGCTACTTCTCTTGTTAATGGGTGGCAACGCCTTGATCCACATGGAACTAATAGGTTGGCGTTCAGACACAGCGGAGATCGGCATCCGGCTATCCATAGGATTGCTCGTTTTGATGACTATCATTATCGGCGGGAGGGTCATTCCTTTCTTTACCCAAAACTGGCTAAAACGTCATGGTAAGCAAGTTGTTGTTACGGCCCCTAGCTGGATCACTAAAGTGGTTATCCTTTCCAGTGTGATTACCGTATTTGCAAACTCATTGCTGAATGATGAGTTTTTGCTGACGGCATTGAACACTTTAACGGGTGTCTTTATCCTGCTAAGGCTTTCTTATTGGAAGGGTTTCAGCACAATTAAAGATCCGGTCATGTTCATCCTGCATGTTGGTTACGCGCTGATAGGGTTGAGTTTCCTTGCAAATGCAGCCGCAATTTCAACGGAGTTCTTCCCTGAAATCCTAGCGCAGCATGTTTTCACTATCGGTGGCTTGGGCGTGATGATCCTTGGGATGATGTCACGAATTGCACTCGGTCATACGGGCCGCCCGTTAGAGATCCATTGGCTCACATCCGTATCATACGTGTTTATCCTACTCGCTCTAGCCAGCCGAATTATTCCAATGCTTTATCTGCCCGAGTTTTATAGCATCGGCCTCACAGTTGCCGGATCCAGTTGGATTATTGCATGGATATTGCACCTAACCATCTATATGCCAATCCTACTCTCTCCAAGACCTGATGGGAAAGAAGGGTAACGCATCCAATGCCCTTATGTGCGTCGGAAAAACACTTATTTGGGCAGACCACCGTTGCAAATACGCACTACCTTAAATATCATTTGATTACTCTCAACTACTCCAGAATTGTTTCACTATTGAGATGTGACTTATGCTGTTGAGAGTTAGTCCGGCGGTTCGCGTATCGTCGCGGCATATTATGCTATCTGGGGAATGTCTACTCAAATGAAATTAAGCACAGAGCAATTAGAGAAATTAATCAAGCAAGAACCTCGCAATGTTCTTGCGCTCTGCGATTTGTCCGATCGGCATTTTAAACTTGGGAACAATGGCCGTTCTATATGGCTCCTACATTCAGCACTTGATATCATGCCGGAAAGCCTCAAAATCTTACTTAAAATGGCAACCCGCTTTTATAGAACAGAGCAATATAACGAGGCCTGCCGCTACTACGAACTCGCGCTGGAGGCAGGCAGCGAGAAATCTGGAACACTCGGCGCATTGGGTGCCATTAAATGGCGTATTGGCGAAACAACCGAAGCGAGGCGTCATCTTGAGACGGCATACGAGAACGGTAATCGCCAGCCTCAAACGCTCTTTTGCTTAGCCGCCATATCTCACTTAGATGCCAATTATGATAAAGCTTTGGCTCTTATGCAGGAGGCAGTACAAAAGAAGCCGAAAAACTCCTATTATGGATATGCTTTGGAGACCCTGTCTGTCCGACACGAAAACATCAAAAATCCGCCAAAGGAATACCAAGAGCGCCGTATTGCACTGCACATAAATCAGAACTTCCACTACAACATAATGAAGCCCATTTTCGACGAACTCTCAAAGGCCTATCATGTGGTCATGACAGATAATCCCTACTGGTTGAGAGAGTTTGATCCAGACATCATTATCGTTGCAGATTCCCAAGCCCGCACATTGAAGCAGGTTATGCCGCGTTCAAAATATGTTTTTACCTGTCATGGCTTTTCCAGCAAAAATCACGTTTTTAAAGCGGCATCTCATTGCGATTACATCTGCCTCAGCAGCCCCTATCAGCAAAAAAGATATGAGGAAGAAGGCGGATTTCGGCCAGAACAGCTTTGGAATGTGGGATACGCTCAAATGGATATGTTGTTCCATAAACAACCCACGCCATTGTCAGAGCCAATTGATCCCTCACAGAAAACAATTCTATATGCCCCGACTTATAACAAAGAATTATCATCAGCCCCAATGCTCGGAGCTGACTTGGTCAATAAAATCAGAGGACCAAAGGGCCAAGAAAACTTAATCATCAAACCTCACCCTCAGATTTATTTGCGTTCACCTGAATGGATGAAGTGGTTTAGAGAGGCAGCGTCACATCACGAGAACGTATTCTTCATTGAAGATCCCGCCGCCAATGTTATGCCTTACTTGAAGAACGCAGACATCCTCGTATCCGATGCCTCTAGCGTCATTTTCGAATATTTAGCCATGGACCGACCGATCATTCTTCTAACAAACCCTGAGCGAGAAAAATCAACTCATTACGACCCCAACGGACTTGAATGGCGTTGGCGAGATGTTGGTGAGGAACTGTCGGATGTGTCCGCATTAACTGATGCCGTCCAGAAGGCGCTAGCTTCTCCTGATGAACGGCAGGAACAACGCGGAATTCGCGCTGAAATGCTTTTTGGCAATTTGCGAAATGGCGAAACAGGAAAACACATTAAAGGGGAAATTGAAGCGTTGTATGACGGTAATATTTTCTAATTCCATTTGAATCAAATGGGGCCGACAGTCAAGTATCGCTGCATACCCTTACAAGCAACAATTACACTCCCACCAACTAAACAAAGTGTACTGTTATTTGAACATGCAGTGAACCACAATGAAACCCGTTGTTTGCTTGAGGTGATGGAGCCGGATTACAGGGAGGTTTTATGAACACGGATTCAAACGGTTAGATGAACACTGGTATGAGGTCATTACTTCCTGCTGTGAAGCGCGGTGTTGTTTGATCACTCTCCCCTCCAGCGACAAGAGGAAGTAGTCTGATGTATCGTACTTGAGGCAGAG